>DATNRH010000267.1 GCA_036703605.1 Candidatus Obscuribacterales bacterium
GTAACGTTTTGCTATGAGACGGTTGGGACTCAAGGTGTGAGGTTGACGTTTTCAGCACAGATCAGTTACCTTCTAGGCATATAGATTTTTCAGCTTCACACAGGTATTGAACGTCATGGCACGTCCCGCCGCTCGATTTTATGGTTGGTTTATCAAGGTTCACTTGGAGTGAGTCCATCTTTTCATGGAACCTCGAAGTGAACCGCAAGCGCAACGCCTGCGGTTTTTTGTTTTCTATCCACCGTCACCCACGATTCATCCCATGCTCTCCTTCCCATCCTTGTTTAACACCTACTTTTTTTGGCCCCGATCCTCCTCCGGGTGACTTAGCCATGCGCTTATTCACAAACCCGGAGCCCCCTAGGTTCCGGGTTTTTTGTTGGTCATCCCCCGTCCCGATCGCTTACGGATTCATCCTCAATCTACGGAACTTCAACCCATGTCAAATCCCATGCACCAAGCTACCCTCGCCGCTAAAGCCCACGCCGATCATCGCTCCATCATTGCTCTGTCGGACACCGTTTCGGTCGGCGGAGAGCCCCTGCTGATCGTGGGTGGCCCCTGCGCCGTGGAAAGCCTTGCCCAGATGGAAGCGGTGGCCAGTCGCCTAGCCACGGCACCTGTCCAAGCCCTGCGCGGCGGCGTCTACAAACCCCGCACCTCGCCCTACTCCTTCCAAGGTATGGGGCAAGAGGGCCTAGAGATTTTATCCAGCGTGCGCGATCGCTACGGCCTGCCTGTGATCACCGAAGTGATGGCGATCGCCCAAATCGAAGCGGTGGCAGCCCATGCTGATGTGCTGCAAATTGGTAGCCGCAATATGCAAAACTTCGACTTGCTGAAAGCCGTGGGCACGGTGAACAAGCCCGTCGTCCTGAAGCGAGGTTTAGCCGCCACCCTAGAAGAATTCGTCATGGCCGCTGAATATATTCTCAGCCACGGCAATCCCAACGTCATCCTTTGTGAACGGGGGATTCGCAGCTTCGATTCTTACACCCGTAATGTTTTGGACCTCGGTACCGTGGTGGCGCTGAAGCAACTGACCCATCTACCAGTGCTCGTCGATCCCAGCCATGCGGCCGGCAAGCGTGAACTGGTGGCTGACCTGTCCCGTGCGGCGATCGCCTGTGGAGCCGATGGTCTAATGGTGGAATGCCATCCCCAACCGGAGCAATCCGTCTCCGATGCACGGCAGTCCCTGTCCTTAGACGAGATGGTAGACCTGGTCAATAACCTGCGGGCGATCGCCACGGCTGTGGGCCGCTCCATTGCCACTGTTGAACCCATGCCTCACCTCACGTTGGTCTAACAAGCCAACCTTTTTTATGGCTAATCCTGTCCGATCTCTGGGGACTGGTTCCTAGAGATCGGACTGCAGGTGCTCAATACCGATACACTGTTAGCAGTTTTGATGCGCAGTCTTGAGTAGGTGGTCATCCAGTATGAGCGATCGCACCCGACAATTTGGGCCAGGCTTTGCCTCAACCTTCATGTATTACTTCGTCGCTACCGCCTTTGTCACCACGTTTATGGCATCGCGGGTGCTGAGTATCACCATCTCCACCGGATTGCCCCAGCAGCTAGGCTTGGTAGTAGGACTGTTTGCTGGCGGACTGGGAGGGTATTTCAACCGCACCATTGAGTTTTCCATGACGGCCGCCAAACCCGCCAAGGTGATGAAGGAGTTGGAGGGCAAGCTAGCCGATATGGGGTACAAAAAGGTTGAAGCACCCCGAGGACTGGACGACGACGTCACGGTCTATGAACGATCGGCCATTGGCCGTTTAGTGTCGGGTAAGGTCTACGTCGTCTTAGAGAATGGTTCTGTAACCATCGCCAGCCGAGCTGTGCATATCCGTCGCTTGCGGAAGTTGCTAGAAGCTTAGAGGCCCAGCGCGATCGCCCCCTAGGAACGAGACTTGTCGCGATCGCCCCATTCTTCAGGAATTTCAGGATTCACCGGTACTTCAATGGCAAACTCCGTGCCGTCCTCTGGATTGGACACACAGCGCAACTGCCCACAATGGCGCTCCACCACAATCTGATGGCTGATCGACAGCCCCAGACCGGTACCCGTGCCGATTTCCTTCGTCGTAAAGAAAGGATCGAAAATACGCTGTTGCACCTCGGGCGGAATGCCTGGGCCATTATCGGCAATGTGGATAATGACGCGATCGCTGTCCGGCGACAGTTCCGTCCGAATGCGAATTTCGCTAATCGAGGTCAGATGCTCTGGATGCTCATAGTCTGGATCGGTGGGATCTCGGTGCAGCCCAACGGCTAGCTCCTGATCGCGCAGCGCATCAATGGCATTGCTGAGAATGTTCATAAACACCTGGTTGAGCTGCCCGGCAAAGCATTTGATCGGCACCAGTTCCCCATAGTCTTTGACCACCCGAATCGCCGGCTTGCCCCCATCCGCCTTCAGACGATGCTGCAAAATCCGCAGGGTGCTGTCTAACCCATCGTGAACATCCACTTTTTTGAGATCGGCCTCATCATGGCGCGAAAAACTCCGGAGCGATCGCACAATTTCGCGAATGCGTTCAGCCCCTAGGCGCATCGACCCCAACAGCTTGGGCAAATCCTCCATCAAAAAGCCGAGGTCAATATCCTCGGTTTCCTGGCGCAGATCCGGCGTTGGGTCAGGATAGGCCCGTTGATAGGCCTGAATCAGCCGCAACATATCTCGGGTGTAGTTGCGGGCGTAGGCCAGGTTGCCATAAATAAAGTTCACGGGATTGTTGATTTCATGGGCCACCCCCGCCATCAACTGTCCCAGACTCGACATCTTCTCACTTTGCACCAGTTGCGTCTGGGTTTGCTGCAAATCCCGTAGCGCTTGCTCAAGCTGTTGAGACTTCTCTCGCTCCTTGGCCTCCGAGTCGCGTAGCGCCTCTTCTGCATACTTGCGCTGGGTGATATCCTGCACCGTCCCCTCGTAGTACAGCGCCTCGCCTGCCTCATTGCGCACCACCCGCACATTTTCCGACGTCCAAATCACGCTGCCATCTTTGCGATAGACCTCGGCTTCAAACTGCGACACTACATTACACTGCTCCAACTGAGCAATTAACTCGGCCCGATGCTGGGGATGGACATAGAGCTTACTGATATCGGGCACCGCAGCCATAAACTCCGCTGGCGACCCATAGCCATACATTTCCACTAAAGCCGGGTTAGCACTGAGGCATTGTCCATCCGGTGTGGTTTGAAAAATTCCCTCCGCTGCATTTTCAAAAATACTGCGGTACTTTTCTTCCGCCTGCTGCAGCCGCTGCTCTGCCATTTTACGTTCCGTAATATCCCGCGCCACCCACAGCACACAGTTGTTGGGCAAGGGGGAAACGCTGGCGCTAAACCAGGCACTGCGGGGTGTATCATCCGCGTTCTGTTGGCTTGACGAGAACACGGGCAGACAGTATTCCAAATTCACGGTTTTGCTGGTGTTGAGCGATCGCTGAATGTGGATGATGAACAACGTGGCTTGCTCCGGCGGCAAGACCTCGTACACCGTTTTTCCCGACCGTTCAATATGGGGGCGGTAGAGCAGCTCCGAATTGGTGGAAATAATTTTGCGGTAGGTGCCGTTGCCATCAAACACAGCAATTACATCAGGCATCGCCGCAAACAGTGCGCGTAGTTCTGCTTCCGACGTCCGCAGCGCCATCTCAATCCGCTGCCGTTCGGTAATTTCAATGCGTAGACGATGGTTGGCATCCCGCAAAGCAGCCGTACGCTCCTCCACCCGGCTTTCCAATTCCTCATTGGCCCGCTGCAGAGCCTCCTCCGCCCGCTTCAGATCGGTAATGTCCTCAACCGTGCCTTCATAGTAAGCTGGGCTACCGTCTTCGTTATAGACTATGCGGGCATTTTCTGAAATCCAGATGAGGCTGCCATCTTTGCGATACACCTGAGACTCAAAGCGAACCACCGCCCCATCCCGATGGAGCTGTTTGATGAACTCTTCCCGACGAGATGGGTCGAAATAGAGCTGATTGCTAATATCCGGCAGCCCATTGGCCAAATCATCCGGGGCATCGTAGCCGTAGATACGCGCTAGGGCCGGGTTGGTGCTAAGAAAATGTCCATCCAGGGTGGTTTGGAAAATTCCTTCCACAGCATTTTCAAAAATACTGCGATATTTCTGTTCCGCATCCCGCAGGGCAGACTCGGCCTCATAGCGCTTGGTGATATCAATACCGACGGTGAACGCAGCTCGATTTTGGTCATACTTCTGGGCCACGATCAGATAGAAGCGCGTCTCGCCTTTCACCACTGCTTCCACTTGTCGGAAGGCATCTTGATCGGGAGAAGCAAAAAAGTCGCGCACAAAGGACTTAAATTCCTGACTGCTTTCCAGGAAGCCAATATCTTGCCCCGTGAAGGCTTCCACGGGCAGATCAAAGGTGCTAGCCAAGTGGCGGTTTACCCCGAGGTAGCGCAGATCGGAGGTAATCCAAGACACGATACCAGGCACTGCATCGAGAATCGCCTGCAGTTGGTTACGGGCATCCCGCAGGGCTTCTTCCGCCTGTTGACGCTCGGCCACCTCTGCCGAAAGCTTGACATTCGAAAGCTGTAGGGCGGTGGTGCGTTCTTCAATGATGCGCTCTAGCTCGCTCTGGATCTGCTGTAGCTCAAACTCGGTGGTTTTCCGGGCCGTAATATTGGTGCTGATACCTTCGTAGTAGGCGATCGCCCCTTGGTCGTCCCGCACCGCCCGAGCATTTTCAGAAAGCCAAATAATGCTGCCATCCCGGCGATAGACTTGGACTTCAAACTCTGTAATGACGTCCTGTTCTTGTAGTTGCTGCTTGAAGCGATCGCGATCGGCTGCATTCACATAGAGCTGTTGATCAATCTGAGTGATCGTCTCTATGAGGGCCGCGGGTGACTCATAGCCTAAAAGCTTTGCCATCGCTTGATTTACTTGCAGATACCGGCCATCCACCGTGCTTTGGAAAAAGCCCATCAACGCTTGGTCGAGAATATCGGATGGAATAGACGGGGCCTTGATAGACCCATCGATGGACGATTGTTCAATCGTTGCTTCTAATTGGGCAACCTGCTGCCGCAGTGTAGTGAGTTCTGCCAGCAGTTGGTCATGGGTTTTTTCATGGTCGTCCATAGCGCGAGGTGGCTCGTGTGACAATGCGGCCGAAACAACAGAATTCACCATCTGGATACCGATATCAGGTCAGCTCTAGTCCGTTGCATTGAGATCTTGACCCCCTAGGGAAGGCGATCGCTCCCCTCTCTGTCGTGAAGGTGTCCCAAAGACGGACGTTTCATTCACGCAATGTGATGCATCCAATGCTAGCTCGTAGCTGCAGACAGCCTTGTGCTGACCTAGCCATCTCCCAAAAGGAGAAAGACTAGGCTAATCCTAGCTTGTCTGAGCGCGATCGCCTGCCTTTGTGAACACCTTAATCTAGAGAAATAGTGAGACATCTCATCCAGTTCATCCAGCCTGAAGCATTGATCGACCCGTGAGTAGGCGGTGAACTGCTTGAACAGCCTAGGATCGATCATCAGAGCTTGAGATATGAGTCTGCCTCATATCAGTCATGAGGAACTGAAAACACCCTGATCGCTAGACGGCAATGTATGGATCTGGGTACTTAGAGATGCCAAGAGATGGCGATCGCCTAAGGCTAAACCGTCTGCTGAATCATGTGTCAATGCGTTACCCTGAATCGTTAGCTTCACTATACTGCGTTTCCCTGGGAGAGAGAATGTAAGCCAAACTACCATTAACCTCAATTCTTCTGAGATCGGAGGCTCAGACGGGAGAGCGATCGCTCCCGAGAAGCAAGATGTGAAGGGAATAGGCTGAAAAATTCTTAAACCTCTCAACGATCGTTGCTGGAAAGGGATTTTGTAGAATCCAACATAATGGGAGAATAGAACGGTGGCGATTCCCTGACGGAACTGCCGACATTGGATCAGTTGATGGACTAAGGCAAGGAAGAATTATGCTGAAGCGAATGGCACTGCTACTGCTGGTAATCGTGAGTCTAGGTTTGCAGAGCTGTGTTTCAGCCGGGGCAGGCTTAAACAGTTATATCGATAGCTATGATGGCTATGAATTTTTCTACCCCAACGGCTGGGTAGAAACCAAGGTGGAGAATGGCCCCGACATTGTTTTTCATGACATCATCCAGGAGTCCGAAAACGTCAGTGTCGTCATCAGCCCCGTTCCAGAAGGGCAAAGTTTGCGCGACCTCGGCACGCCGACCGAGGTGGGGCAGCGCCTCGCCCAAAAAGTAATCACATCAGCGGGTAGCGATCGCAAAGCAGAACTTGTGGGTGCCGCGGAACGAGATCTGGATGGTGAACTCTATTATCTTCTGGAATATGCCGTCGAGTTACCCACCCAAAACCGTCATAACTTAGCTAGCGTGGTGGTGCGTCGGGGTAAGCTATTCACCCTCAATGCATCGACGACAGAAAATCGCTGGGACAAAATGCGAGACACCTTCCGCCAAGTTGTGGCGTCGTTTAAGGCCTATTAATCCTAGGTTAATTCCCGGTTCATTCGTTTCACTCCGGCATCTTGTCTTACCCTATGGATTCAACGCCAGATGCAACGTCCACGATTCATTTTAGCGTCAGCCTCCCCAGCCCGACGGCGGCTTCTCCAAGGTGCGGGCATCGATCCAGTGGTCATGCCCAGCGATTTTGATGAAGATCAGATCGTCATGAATAATGCCGCCGAGCTAGTCCAGTCTCTAGCTCGGGGCAAGGCGGAGGCGATCGCCGCTCAACTTCCTCAAGACAACCCGGATTGGCTGGTGCTAGGCTGTGACTCTGTGCTGGCACTCCATGGAGAAATCCACGGTAAACCTGCCCATGCCCAAGAAGCGATCGCCCGTTGGCAACAGATGCGCGGTCGGGTAGGAGAACTGTATACAGGACACGTTTTGATTGATGGGCGGCAGGGTAAAACCCTATCCCGCAGTCAAATGACCCAAGTTCAGTTTGCTAAGGTCAGCGATCGCCAAATTGCCGCCTACGTAGCCACGGGAGAACCCCTCAACTGTGCCGGATGCTTCGCCCTCGAAGGTCAGGGCGGTTTCTTTGTAGAACAATTGGTGGGCTGCCACACCAATGTGATTGGTCTCAGTCTGCCTTTACTGCGATCCATGCTGGCGGATTTAGACTACGATATTATCGACTTTTGGCAGTCTTAACGATTGCTGAACGAGTAAAACTTGGATGCGTTACGCTATCGCTAACGCATTCTACTGGTGCAACACTTTTGGCATTCTTAACGCTTCTGAATGAGTAGGAAGACACCCTAAACTGATTTAGAGTGCTGATAGGCAAAGCCGTAACGCGCTGTCTTGGCATGATTAACTACGTTACCTATCTTATATTGCAAAGCTTGGATGCGTTATGCTATTGCTCACGCATCCTACCTGTCTCTTACCTGTAGAGCTTCTGGTTGACGACTCTTCAGCAACGTCTCAAAGAAGCATAAGCAGAACAATACTGCAGGGAATCAACCATTCCCAAAATCCTATTCCCCAGCCTTGGTTTGTTTCACGAACCTTGCCGCAGGGCAAACAGACATAGCGATCGGGATTGTTGCGATCTTGGATAAATTTACACTTACGGGTATCTTCGCAGCTACATGACGACATGGTGACCTCCAGGTTATAGGCTCAAAGAGTTAAAAATCTGGCACTACAATAGGTTTAGCTTGAGCGCTGTATGGCAAGACTGTTCACACATCAGACTTCTTGCACGGCTTGCCAGCTAATTAGATATTCAACATCACACAGCACTAACGTTATGGCGACCATCATGAACGCCATGACTCCACCACCACCACAAACGCTCCCCAACAAAGAGCAATACTCATCATCGGGACACTGAGATGAGTCGCGAGCATCATGAGCAGGCTCAAGGCCCAATGGGCACCCAGGCAGGCTGCCAAAATATAGGCGATCGCAAACCCAGTTCCGAGCCACAACAGCCACTTAAATGCGGCAATGCAGGCATTAACCAAAAGACTGTAATTCGGATCAAAAATCATAATACCGACTCCTGTAGATGGCGAGGGCGCTGCGATCGCTAGGTGGATCACCACCAGGCACAAAAACGCCCGGAACAAGGCTCGACAGCAACTCAGGTTGTATTCACATTTGTGACACTTACATAATCTCAACCCTCTGTAAGATTGTCAAGGTTTTAGTCTTTAGAGCCTGTCTTGTCACAAACTGCTACAAATCTATCATAGTCTTGTCAAGCTCATGGCGGCTATGGCAAAGTAGAATCACAGGTGCTGCTCATGGCTGAGAAAACATTCTTGAGTCTGTCACGTGCGTGGCAGAAGCGCAGGGCAGCGGCAGACGGTAGGCAATAGTCACATTTGTGGCATAGAATGGGGAGTTAGTCCGAACAACGGCTATCGTATAACCCATTCAGGATCCTGATGATGCTTACGTCTTCCATCGATGATGTGATTCAGAGCTTGACGCCGCGCCGAAAACAGGTTTTGGAGAACCTTTTAGTGGGTGCATCAGATGCGGAGATTGCCAAGGAGATGAAGGTGAGCGAACCTACCGTCCGCAAACACATCGAACGGATTTGTGACGTATTCACGCAGGCATTG
Organism: Candidatus Obscuribacterales bacterium; assembly: GCA_036703605.1. Taxonomy (NCBI): domain Bacteria; kingdom Bacillati; phylum Candidatus Melainabacteria; order Candidatus Obscuribacterales; species Candidatus Obscuribacterales bacterium. The sequence continues at coordinate 8,624 of DATNRH010000267.1, forward strand.
CCTGACTACCATGGGCAAAAGCTAAAACGATCAGACCTGATTCGCGTCGTTGCGGGCCATCGTCCACAGATGACCGTACCTCAGCCCCAGCTAGAGGATGAAGCTCAACAGCTTAACCAAAAGGGATTTGATGAATATATGTCCGGGAACTTCGCTATTGCCGTCCAGTATTTTCAGGCAGCGATCGCCCTCCATCCCCACTACGCCAACGCTCACTATAACCTCGGCACGACCTACGAGCGACTGCAGCAGAACGAGAAAGCTAAATCTCACTACAAAAAGGCTAGGGATTTTCAAGGAAAGGGAGCCTATGCAGCCATCTGTAACTTAGCTCGACTGAATATTTTAGAAGGAAAACCCCAGGCAGCACTGCAACCTTTGGAAGACTGTCTAGAAGATGAAATTGAAGAACCATTAATTCGAGTATCTCTCCATAAAAATCTAGGTTGGGCGCTCTATTTACTGGGACAATACGATCGCTCCTTAGAGCAACTCCAGCAAGCGATCGCCCTCGATCCATCCTCAACTGCCTCCTATTGTCTGTTAGCTCAGGTCTATGAAGCTATAGGCAACCTGGACTCTGCTAAACACTATTGGCAAACATGTTTAGATGGATCTAAGTCTAATTCATCGGATGCAGCTCAATGGCCCTGGCAATGGCCAGAGGTTGCCGTGTGGCAGGCGCAAGCGTTTCAATTTATTCACAACTATTCTGAACCAGGAAAAGATCATGGAACAGCTTGACGGACGAAGATAAATCTGGTGTACTTGTAGGATGAGTTACGCTAACGCTAACTCATCCAAGCTCTACTAATGTTAGATAGAGCTGATGTTTAGCAAGTACCATTTGCCAAACATCAGCCTGTACCAGATTTACAGCAAGGGCGACGCGATGTAGGCTGGTGGTGGAATAATCGGATCGCTCTGACGTTTTTCCGTGACAGGTTCATCAGATTGAGCACTGGCTATTAATACCACGCCTAGAACAGGTAAGATGATGGCTAGAATGCAGAGAAATTTGCCAGCTACAGAGCTGGATAACAAGTGAGATGGGTTGTTAGTCATGGCTAAGTATGCTCCACGAGTAAATGATTAGTGTCGTGAGCCAAGCCCAAATGCGATCGCTTGGTTGTCTAACGGATTTATTTAGCCCACATGATTTCTATCGGATGAAGAAAAATCATTTGTGCAATGTTTCCAGAAATTGAGTCACAATCTTCCCCAACACGAACCTTGTGCTTGCGAAACTAAAATTAGGTGTTCTATCCTATTGATGGGGATTTCTGTCAATCTGTGACCGCACAGGTGATGGTTGTCACCCCGCTGACCTTCTCAGAGCTTCTTCATGCAAACGCGCCAACTTGGACAATCCAACCTGCAGATTACGCCAATTTTGATGGGTACCTGGCAAGCAGGGAAACGTGGCTGGGTGGGTATTGAGGACGATCAAGTAATCGCAGCTATCCAGGCAGCGGTTGACGCAGGCATCACTACCATTGATACGGCAGAAGTCTACGGCGATGGCTATTCAGAACAGTTAGTGGCCAAGGCGCTGTCAGACCGCCGCTATCGCGTGGTCTATGCCACCAAGGTATTCGCCAACCACATGAAATATTCTGAGGTGCTAGAAGCCTGCGATCGCTCCCTCAAGCATTTGCAAACCGACTATATTGATCTGTATCAAATTCACTGGCCCTCCGGCTCCTTCAACAGCGACGTGGTGCCCATTAGCGAAACCATGCGGGCCATGGTGGAACTGAAAGAGCAAGGCAAAATTCGCGCCATCGGCGTCTCCAACTTCTCCCGCGCCCAGCTCGAAGAAGCGGCTGAGTATGGACGCATTGATAGCCTGCAGCCACCCTACTCGCTGTTTTGGCGGCATGTGGAAGCTGATGCCATGCCCTACTGCATCGAGCACAACATCACTATCTTGGCCTACTCGCCCCTGGCTCAAGGACTGCTCACCGGCAAATTTGGCCCCGATCATCAGTTTGCTGAAGGCGACATCCGCGCCAAGAACAAACTCTTCCAACCCGAGCATTACGCCCGTGCCCAAGCAGCGATCGCCCAACTGCGCCCTCTGGCGGACAAGTACGGCATCACCCTAGGGCAACTAGCCTTGGCCTGGCTGATGGGGCAGCCCCAAACCTGCGTGATTGCCGGTGCTCGCAATGCTGACCAAGTGCGACAAAATGCGATCGCTGCTGATGTTCATCTCGACGAGAGCGATCGGAAAGCGATCGATGAGATGGGTCATAGCGTCGCCGACCACCTAGATGACAATCCGGTGATGTGGTCATTTGGGTAAGAGATAGCAGGGGGGCGATCGCATCCACCCCCTCCTAGAACCCTGAATCTTGAAGACAACGCCGTTCTACGTGCTACCCAAGTCTATATTTAACAAGTAACTCTTGCCAAAAGTCCCATGCAAACTCATTAGCTTCTAGCTTTGCAACGCTTTCAGAAGCACGAGAGTTTTGACTAGCTGATTCGACAATAACTTGAACAGCCTCTTTTGTTTTTTCATAACTACCAAGCTCATTTGTATAACGTTCCACCAATCCCAAATAGTTTTCTAGGTAGTAAGGCAATTTTTCCTTTAAAGAGTCCTTAGATAAATTGTCTTCCCATTGCTCAAGTAATAGCTTGACCCATTTAATAGGAATTTCCCCTCGACTGTCAAAGCTTAACAAGCTCATGGTTTCGAAGTTTCTAGAGTTGAGCGATACAATTAATTCATTTGCAAAGCTTACTTGCTCTGCCTCTGGAAGGGTATCTGCTAAGTCCCACATTCGACATACACGGAGAGCAGAAAGCGCAGGTTTTACCTTATACCCATTTTGCGTTTTTAAAGCTTGCCTTGCTTTTTTAAGGATGTCTTGACCAAATATTTCTGTAAATTTGCTTCCAAATAAATATTTATAATGCCCACTTAATTCAATTAGATCATCTAATGGAATTAAGCTTGATGCTTCCTCCAGTAAATCCTTGGCAAGAGGGACAGTATCCGCGGCGGCAAGAAACTGAGCAGCTGACTTTCTTGATATTTCTCCATACGGTAAAATTTGTGATCTAAAAACTGACTTAATTACTTCTTGAGCATGTTTAGAAAGTTCATTAATACATTCTGGATAGTTTAGAATTCCTTCCAAAATATTAATATTAAGACTCAATTCTTGTTCTAGAATATATTCATTCCAAGAATTTGAAATTTCATTTGAAATTGCATCCGAAAACTGTAATTCACTTTTTGCACCCCATATATTGACCAAAAAGCAAAGAATATTGAGTTCATGTTCTTTGCTAATAGGTGAGCTAAGGGCTTTAAATAGTTCTTTAATGAGGCGTGGAATTTGCTTAGAATTTGTTCGACTGACTTTGTCAACTACACAATCTTTTAATTGTGTTAGCTTATATGGAAATGGTTGGTCAGGGAAAAAATGTGTTTTTTTAATCGATTCAAGTAATTGATTGACGTAAAATGCTCCTAGCTGAGCAGGTTGAGAAAGAACAATATCATAAAGCGTCCTAATAAAGTAGCGAACTTCTTCAGGCGTTGGATCAAATAAATCTCCTGTTTCATCAAATGAAGGATGTGCATAACAATTTCTGGTCTTACTAAGGGATTCCAGAGTATTCGCTTCGTATCGACTAATCATCGCAGATTCCTTAGCTGCCTAAATAAGTGCCTGCTCCCAATTTTGATGGTTTGCTATTTTAGGTGCTAGCTTCTTCCATTGTTCGGTAGCAGTAGGTTCGCATTGTTTTACCAAAATATCAAATTTTTTAACAAGGTTAAACATTGTCGCAATCCATACCGCAAGAATTGCACTGCGATAATTGCCAATTCGATAGCTTTTAATGGCTTCTTCTAAGTATTTCTGAATTTGTGGATCTTTTACGCTAAGCAAAATTTTATCAAAATCAAGCATGGTGACCATTTATCATTGGTTTATAGAGTCTAACGCAGCATAACTCTAAATCTGAAAATTAAATTTTAGCAGCTAGTTTTCCAGATATTCGTCCACCAAAAATTAAGCTAACGATCACTCCCTCCTACCGCACAAAAACTCGCAGCAGTTTCTCATTCCACGCGTGATCGAGCACAATTTCCCGCAGGGCAAACAACCTGAGAGCGATCGCCCTTACTGACTTTCTGTCAAATCTGTATAAACAATGATCTTACAACCTAAAATTAACAGCAATAGCAACTCTGCGGAACAGAGAATCGTCACACCTAATTAGCCCTGTTGTTAGTGACTGGTATAGATGCCACGCTGACGTAATTGCTGGACAAAGAATTCCTCTAGACTTGGGCGAGCGAGCTGCATACTCAGCAACTGGGCACTCATCAGCCGTAGACTAGCAAGAAAGTCTTGGGGTTCGCCCTTCAGGTGTCCGTGCCAAACGCCATCATCGGCTTCCAAGTCGGGGATCCACTGACGGAGCACCTCAGCATTGCCGCCCCTCACCCGCACAGCATAGACTTCCGTGACGCCGACCAGTTCGGTAATGGAGCCGACACATAGCAACTCACCTTGAGCCAAGATGGCAATGCGATCGCAAATCAGTTCCACATCCGAGAGCACGTGGCTATTGAAGAAAATAGTCTTGCCTTGGGCTTTCAGCGACACAATGATTTCGCGAATCTGGTAGCGACCCATGGGGTCTAGACCCGACATGGGTTCATCCAAAAACACCACATCAGGATCATTAATCAGCGCTTGGGCCATGCCCACCCGCTGCAGCATTCCCTTGGAGTACTTGCGCATCTGCTTTTTGATGGCAGCAGATTTCGCCAATCCTACCAAATCTAGCAGTTCAGGAATACGGGTTTTCTGCACCGACCGAGGAATGCGGAAGAGCCCAGCGGCATATTCCAAAAACTCCCAGCCGGTGAGGTAATCGTAGAAGTAGGGATTTTCTGGTAGGTAGCCCACCTGCTGTTTTACGGTGCGATCGCCCAAGGGTTGACCCAGCAACAGACCGCGACCGCTGGTGGGACGCACAATGCCCAGCAACGTTTTCAGCAACGTCGTCTTGCCCGCGCCGTTGGGGCCAAGCAACCCAAAGGTTTCGCCTTGGTAGACCGTCAGCGAACAGTTTTTGAGCGGCACAACGGTTTGGTTGAGCCAAAAGCCCGTGCGGTAGGCCTTCTGTAATGCTTCAACCTGAACCACAATGGGGCGATCGCTAGACTGGGGTTCAGGTGCGTGGGGTGCTTCAACATCCGTAGAACTCATGGCATCACAAACGGGTAGGAATGGTAAACAGGGCGAGGCAGATGGATGACACTCGCTATCTTAACAAGGCACCCATCCAACAACCAAAATTCCCAAGGGTATTTCCCTGGAGCAAGCTGACATGGTCTAAGTATGCCCAGGTTGTTTACCAGGTTGAGCAGGCAGTTTACAAAAATGGCTTACAACAATCCTCGATGCCGGATGAACAGTAGAATTGCCGCCCAAGACCCCAGCGCCACCTTGATTGCCACCAACAGGTTGAGAATTGGAATCCAGCCACCGCTGACTAAGGCTCCCAGATTGCCATGGGGCGGCTCAATGCCCACTAGGGCGAGGACAGCTAGGATGATGAAAATGAGGACGGCAATTTTCTCCCAGGTGGCGGCGTGCCAGCGTTGGTAGATGGCTTCCATCCATTGCGACGACGAGGTGATCGCTACCAAACCAATGGCCGTTCCCCCAGCCACCCCCGCCGCAAATCCGCCACCGGGGCTCAGGTGACCTCGCAGCGCTAGTTCAATGCTCACCAAGGCAGCGATCGTGGCTCCTAAGCGGGCTAAGACGATGGAGGGATGATCGGTAAATTGATAGATCGTGGTGGTGGGTTGTTCATCAGCCAAGAGAAAGCGAACCCCCATGATGGCCAAGGTAAATACAACCACCTCGAAGATCGTGTCGTAAACACGGTTTCTGAAAATAATGCCCGATACGGCATTGGGGACACCGCTATCCTGCATCACCATTTCCACAATCGACAATTCGGTGGTGTCTAGGGTGAGGTTGGGCAAGACCAGCATTTTAAGATAGGTTGCGATTCCCGCTGCAATGTAAATCCACTTCACAGGTGTCCCTCCACGGGTTTAGCAATACTGGATGTTGAATGAGATGCTGCTGCACTAGATGCAGCAACGTTTACGTAGGTTAAATGGGCGATCGCATCCGGCAAAGCAGCCTGGAGAATATTGTAGAGCCGCCGAACGCGAATGTGCAGACGGTAGGACGGTTCATGGTTCTCAAGGGTTGAATCATCCACGGTTAATGATGCAGGCTGGGTTTGCCGTGGCTCCAAGGATTCACAGATAGCATGAACCTCCTGGTCGCGCAGGGCAGTATGGAGATCTTGCAAATTAGAATAAGGAACAACTTCAAGGCGTAGGTAGTACTTATCTAGCGGTGGGCGCAGAGCCGCTAGCACAGAATCCATCGATGGCAGAGGATGCTCAGTGGTCTTAGAATCCAGGACACCCAGCCGCATACTCATCGACGATCGCACCGCGACGGCATAGAGGGTGATGGATAACATGGTGCCGACTAGGGCTTCAGTCAGGGCCACATCAGCCGCCCCAAACAAGGCATAGACCAAGGCGGCCACCGCTCCCAAAATGCCGCGAATCACCAAGGCGTGATAGGGATTGACCTGGGAAACTAACATGCAGGCAGTCAAGGGCAGCAGAAGAGCGATCGCTAGGATATAAAACTCATCTGTCAAAATCTCAGGCATCCTCTCCTCCTCGGGTCGAACAGTAGGCCAACACATAGCCAAGTACGGTATTCCAGATGGCTAACGAAATCAGCGCCAAGACCAGCAACGGCCATTCTCGGGGAATTTTGAGCAATAGCCCCACGACGATGCTCATGGAGCCTAGGGTGTCGGATACGGATAGGCTATGGAGTTTGAACAAGACAGAGCGATCGCCCAGCAATGGCCAAGTTCCCCAAAACCAGAACACTAACCCAATACTGATCAAGGTATAGCTTAGGGTATCAATCATAGGTCGTTTATCCGTCGTAAAACATGAGCCAGAAGCATTAGAGCAGCGTTGCCCACACTCAAAATCAACACACCTACCACGCCAATCATCCAATCATCCCGCAAAACAGAGACTACTAAGATCATGATGGATGTTTTGGTGGCAATGCTGGCGAAGGCCAACATTTTTTGCCAAATACTGTTGTCTTGCCAAGCCTCATAGATGGGAATGAGTAGCGCCAGGATCATAATCGTGATCACCCAGTTCATGGCTTAGACCTCCGTGCCACTTGGTGAACTTCATACCGACCATCTTCGTGATAGTGGAGAACAATGGTTTTGGGCGTGAAGGTGATCAGGAAAATATCTAGAAAAATCAGCCCAGGAGAACGATTGGGTTTTACCCGTTGCATAGCGATCGCTTCTTGGCGATGGGGACGCAGCATAATTTCAATCGCTTCCTTGTAGGCAATGGGGATAGCAACGATGATTTCCCAGAGGACATGGAGCCAATCCCGCAGGGTAGACGATGCCGTATAGCCTCGCGGTAACAGAAGCGCCACGCATATGCCGATGATGATATTGGCTAAGCTACCGTCGGCGGTGAGCAAAAACCAAATAACTAATCGCAGCAGCAGGTCTAAGTAGGCAATCATGTCAACACCATCCAAAAGAGAGCAGTTAACGTCAGACTCATCATGCCAATGAGATGCTCTAAACGCTCAAACATGCGTGGCAGCTTCAAAGCTAGGCGCTGAACCAGCACAAGATGCACTAGACAGCCAGCACCCAGAATTAGCAAGGCTTTGGCCATTTCGGTGACGGTATAAACCTCCAAATGTAGACCATTAGCCACCACCAAGCTGCCCAAGAGGAGAACCATCGCCCACCAAAAACTTTGATGCATGGCATGGGGAGCAGCATCCTTAGACTGGGTGGCAACCGGCAGAAACAGAAACTTAGACAAGGCGATCGCTGTTCCCACTGCCACGAGGTTCAGGGCGATCGCCTGCCAAGGCTCTAGCGCCTTGAGCGTCAGAACTTTGGCCCCAAATCCGGCTAATAGTGGAAAGCCCGCTACTGAGAGACAAGCGATCGCCAAGGCTGTCCATAGCGGTGCATAGAGCGGCGTTTGGCGCAGGGTCTGAAAACTACGACTCGGTAGATTACCGCTGATTAAAAAGAGAGTGGTTTTCGCCAGACCATGGGTGAGGGCATAGAACCCAGCCACCGCCGGAGCCGCCAGCACAAAGCCGAGCTGGGAAATGGTACTGAGGGCCAAGAGCCGCTTTGTATCTGTTTCCACCACAGCATAGGCAACACCCAACATAGCCGTCCCCACTCCGAAGATGCCGAGTAGTGGCCCCATATCTTCCATCATCAAGGCACAGCGCACCAAGGGAAACACCCCTGCTTTCACAACAACTCCAGAGAGCAGAGCAGAGACGGGTGTTTCTGCTTCAGAATGCGTTAGCGGTAGCCACAGTCCAGAGACAAAAATTCCGCCTTTGGTTAAGAGTCCTAACATCACCAGAGCGATCGCTTCTGTGGGGGCATCCTGCAATCCGGTGAAGGCGAAGGTATGGCTAGATTGATAGACCAACAACGCTCCGATCAGATAAAACAGCATGGCCGTATTACTGACAAATAAATAGCGCAGCGCCACCCAAATTGAACGATTAGTACGGGGGTAGGCAATTAGCAAAAAGGCAGCAATACCAATCACTTCTAGCGCTACATATAGACTAATGAAGTCCGCACAGATGAACACAGCATTGAGACTGCCGTGCAGGATGATCATCTGAGTATAAAAAAAAGCGCTCTTGCCCGTTTGCCAACAATAGAGAACCACCGCCGCAGTCACGAGAGCATTGGTGACAATAAAATAGCCGCTCAAGGAATCAATGAACAGCGTGACGCCAAACCGATCCAGGAGTTGGACAGTGAGCGGCGCAGGAGCCCATAGCTGCTGAAGTCCGTAGACCAAGGATATCAGGGCGATTCCTAGGGCTAGGTAGCGATGAAATTTGGGCAACAGATAGCCGCTAAAGCCCACGAAAAATGGAATCGCCATCCAAACGACCGCCACGGGAGCGGTATCCTGCAGCGCAACCGATATGGGGTCAGCGATCGCTATTCTTTGGGTTAATAGCTCAAGTCCGGTCGATAAGATGTTGCTCATGGTGTGTTGTTCTTCTCGATTTCACTGCTCTCTAGAGTGGGGTTATCTCTTGCTAGCTTCATAACACCGACTAGCATGAGAGCTTGGATGGAAAAGCCAATCACAATCGCGGTTAAAATCACCGCTTGGGGTACCGGATCGGCATAGCTTCCCGGCTGTACATCAGACGCAATGGGGGTAAATAATCCTCCTCGCGCAGCAACCAGCACGTAGTAAGCGATCACCCCAGTGCTCATCACATCCATGGAGATGATCTTCATCATTAAGTTCTTTTTCAAAATAATGCCGAAAAATCCACATAGAACCGTTGCAAAAACACAAGCTTCTAAAAATGACATAGTGACTAGGCGAGGGTATGAGACCAGGGAGAGCGATCGCTCAGAGGCTATGGTGTGGGAGTAATCCTGCTAAATGAATCATCTTGGATTAATTGAGCAGGACGATAGTCTTGAAAACTCAACCGACAGACCTATAGGTAAACGTCAATCATGGATATAAAAGAAGTGCGTGGGTTAAACGGATGCAAACCCACGCTGAACTCTAATTGTTGCAAGTCAATGGGGATCCATAAACCGCTGTGTAGAGCGCTATTAGACGTAGCCGTAACGCATCGTATCGTGAGATTTAGATAACATTGTTGTAGAGTGCTATCAGGTGTTGCCGTAAGGCACTCTTTCGCTAAGAAATCCTCCCCATCAAGTTTGCTCCTTGCAGATTAGATAGTCACAGAAGCATCCGTATCCAAGGGTGGCTCATGTACATCTGGAAACACCTGGGTAACCGCTTCTCTGAGTGCTGCCGCCCGATCCATATAAAGATTTTGGGGGGGAATTAACTCAAAGACCTTCAACTTCCCTAATCGCTGCTTGGTTTGCCCGGCTGCTCCCACGATAAACACATAGCGGCGCTTTTCCACAGCTTCTTGGATGGCATTTTCGAGGGCAAGGGACGCCGTTACCCCTAAGTGTGGGACATTACTTAAGTCAAACACAATGGCATCACAGTCACCGATCGCATTATGTTCACGAGCGATCGCCTTCGCCACACCAAAAATCATCGGCCCGCTCAATTGGAACAGCAGTACACGACCATTGGCTTCATCCAACCAGCGCTTTTCATCCGCATCGATTAAAACGGCATCATCAGCATCCGTAATGGTTTGCACAGACTTTGCCTGCAGCGTACTCATGCGATCAATGGTGAGAATATTGGCGACGAAGACCCCAATCCCCACGGCTGCAATTAGGTCTACCAGAACCGTCAGGATAATCACCCCATACATAATCAGAGCGCCCTTGACCGACACCTCATGGGCTCGCTTCAAGAAACTCCAGTCAATGATATCAATCCCAACCTTGAGGGCAATACCTGCCAAAACGGCTAAGGGAATCATACCTGCTAGGTTGCCAGCTCCTAAAATGACCACCAAAAGCACACCCGCCCGAGTTAAGCCCGAGAGTGCTGTTTTCCCACCTGTTTGGATATTAACAACCGTGCCCATGGTTGCTCCAGCTCCAGCAATACCGCCGAACAAGCCCGACATGAAGTT
>DATNRH010000268.1 GCA_036703605.1 Candidatus Obscuribacterales bacterium
TTTCATTTTGCCAAGCTGCTCAGCACTTTCCCTTGCAGCCTTTGGAAGACCCGCTGGCAAAAAGAACCCAGCTACGAAGATGGCGATCAGACCAAAAAACAACAACACTGTAACTCGACCCGGCGCAGATTGTTTCTCCTCGCTCATACCTGCTCCATCCAACGCTGAGTGGAGCGAGCCCGAGTCCCCTCTGAAACAATTGGATGAATCTGCTCAGACTCCACAGCAAACGTGCACTGCAGGCTCGGGATTCGCTCCCACGGCTTGAAACTCATCTAAGCCCTATGGGTATGTTAAAATTTTGGTGGCACGGAGAGGTGTAATTGAAAGCTCCTCCCCGCGCCAATAAACCTAACCCTTAAAAAGAAAGGTCTACGGATGAGATTCTATCAATCCTCCACAGAATTCAACTGCGGAATCGATCTTCATGCTCGCTCCATGTACGTCTGTGTCGTGGATCGGGAGGGCAAAAAGTTGTTGCACATGAACATCAAAAACAACGACTTCGCTTTCTTCCTCAAAAAGATCGCTCCCTGGAAACACGACATCACCATCTGCTGCGAATGCCTCTTCTTCTGGTATTGGCTGGCTGATAAGTGCGCCGAGGCCAAGCTGGAGTTTGTCCTGGCCCACGCTCTTTATGTCAAAGCCATCCATGGTGGCAAAAACAAGAATGACCGCATCGACTCCGAAAAACTGGCCCATCTGTTGCGCTCCAATCTCATCCCCTACGCCTACGTTTACCCGGCGGCCCAACGCCCCGTGCGCGCTCTGCTTCGTCAACGCGCCGGTTACGTGTGGGAACGAGCCGATCTGATTAAGCGCATCCAGTGTTTCCAATTGGCCGAGGGCCAGGAACCGGTGGCTCGCGGCGCCCGCAATCGCGATCCCTGGGAGGAACGACTCATTCAGTCCTACCCTGATCCCCATCATCAACTCTCCCTCCAAGCCCACCTGACCATGATCCGCCATTACGACGAACAAATCCTGCTTCTGGAAGGCCAGCTCCTTAAAACCACCCGGCGCCTGCGCTCCAAGGATTACGCTCTGCTCAAGACCGTGCCGGGTATTGGCCAGACCCTGGCCTTAACTCTTCTCTACGAAATCGACACCATCGAACGCTTTGAAACGGTGCAACGCTTTTGCAGCTACTGCCGTCTGGTCAAAGGCACGGTGGCCAGCGCCGGGAAGATCAAGGGTCTGCGCGGAGCCAAGCTGGGCAATCCCTACTTGCGCTGGGCCCTGGGGGAGGCGGCCATGCTGGCCAAACGCCATTGTCCTTTGATCGCCACTTACTATGAAAGCCTGGAAGCCAAGGTCGGTAAATTCAAAGCCAACACCATCCTGGCCAACAAAATCGGTCGCGCCGTTTACTTCATGTTGAAGAACGGCACAGCCTTCGATTTGGAACAATTGGTGGGAAAGCTTTCTTAACATGACTTTAACCCTGAGACCCGACGGGAACCGTACGCCTAACTGGGACCCCTTGTTGATCAGCCCGGTTGCCACTGGAGATGAATCCTTGCACGCGCTAGTGCCATTCCTCCTGGATGGGCGATCCCGCGGTGAACTGCTGGTCTTGAATGGAGCCGTCGGCTCAGGGTTACTCGCTTTGGACAACTCGATGGGGCCACACCCCCGTTCACCTGGGTGGGATAATCTTCCCGAGTTACCCCCAGGCACCGGGCCATCTCCGACGAGCGTGGGGGGCCCATTCTCGATGGCGTCGTTGCCTGGGGATAACTCTCCCTGGTTTGACAACGTCTGGGCTCCCGACCAGAGCGTCATTCATTTTGTTGCTTTTGCCTCCAACGATAATCCACCCCAACGGCCAGTCCGCCTTTTACTGGGGTGTGGATCATCTTGAAATCCGCACAATCAAATTCCTATTGAATGGATAGCCGATGGGTGCACC
>DATNRH010000269.1 GCA_036703605.1 Candidatus Obscuribacterales bacterium
TCTCTGCAACTCGAGAGCATGAAGTCGGAATCGCTAGTAATCGCGGATCAGCATGCCGCGGTGAATACGTTCCCGGGTCTTGTACACACCGCCCGTCACACCATGGGAGTGGGTTTCACCAGAAGTAGCTAGCCTAACCGCAAGGGGGGCGGTTACCACGGTGAGATTCATGACTGGGGTGAAGTCGTAACAAGGTAGCCGTATCGGAAGGTGCGGCTGGATCACCTCCTTTCTAGAGTAAAAACAAAGCATTCTTGGTGCTCAAACGCACCCACACTCTTCGGCTGTTCAATGAAAAGCAGGGCTGAGGCACGCGGGACGAGGGACGAGGGAGACCCCCTGGTGCTGGTGCCTTGTGCCAAGACCCTGAAGGATTATGGGTCTGTAGCTCAGTTGGTTAGAGCACACGCTTGATAAGCGTGGGGTCGATGGTTCAAATCCATCCAGACCCACCAGTGTTTGACTGGGGCTGTAGCTCAGCTGGGAGAGCACCTGCTTTGCAAGCAGGGGGTCATCGGTTCGATCCCGATCAGCTCCACCAGTGTTGTGGGTGGGGGTGAGGCGTGAGCCGTGCGGCGCGAGAGCGCTGCAGGGCTCACTCCTTAGTTGGAGTGGCTGTTCTTTAACAATGTGGAAGAAGTCAAATCTGATCACTTCGATGTGAGGTGATTGGATCTGGGTTTAAAGATTGCATCGTGCCTTGGGCCCGCAAGGGTTTGGGGTGCAGTAGCAAGCAAGCGCGCATGAGAACTATGGTGGGGTGTCACTGTTTAGGCGGTGCTCAACGCTATAGGGTCAAGCGAATAAGTGCATGTGGTGGATGCCTTGGCGATTACAGGCGATGAAGGACGTGGCAGCCTGCGAAAAGCTGCGGGGAGCTGGCAAACAAGCATTGATCCGCAGATATCCGAATGGGGAAACCCGGCCCGCAAGGGTCACCGTAAGCTGAATACATAGGCTTACAGGAGCGAACCCGCTGAACTGAAACATCTAAGTAGGCGGAGGAACAGAAATCAACCGAGATTCCGAGAGTAGTGGCGAGCGAAATCGGACCAGCCAGTGCGTTTTAGCATGTGTTCTAGCAAAGCGGCATGGAAAGGCCGGCCATAGAGGGTGATAGCCCCGTATGCGAAAGGACACGTGTGGAACTAGGCGCACGACAAGTAGGGCGGGACACGAGAAATCCTGTCTGAAGATGGGGGGACCATCCTCCAAGGCTAAATACTCGTAATCGACCGATAGTGAACCAGTACCGTGAGGGAAAGGCGAAAAGAACCCCGGGAGGGGAGTGAAATAGATCCTGAAACCGCATGCATACAAACAGTAGGAGCCCGCAAGGGTGACTGCGTACCTTTTGTATAATGGGTCAGCGACTTACATTCATTGGCGAGCTTAACCGTGTAGGGGAGGCGAAGGGAAACCGAGTCCGAACAGGGCGTTTTGAGTCGATGGGTGTAGACCCGAAAGCGGATGATCTACTCATGGCCAGGTTGAAGCGGGGGTAACACCTCGTGGAGGACCGAACCAACTAACGTTGAAAAGTTAGTGGATGAGCTGTGGGTAGGGGTGAAAGGCTAAACAAATCCGCAAATAGCTGGTTCTCTCCGAAAACTATTTAGGTAGTGCCTCGTGATACACCTTTGGGGGTAGAGCACTGTTTTGGCTAGGGGGTCATATCGACCTACCAAACCAAGGCAAACTCCGAATACCGAAGAGTGCTTTCACGGGAGACAGTGCACCGGGTGCTAACGTCCGGACACGAGAGGGAAACAACCCAGACCGCCAGCTAAGGTCCCGAATATATAGCTAAGTGGTTAACGAAGTGAGAAGGCA
>DATNRH010000270.1 GCA_036703605.1 Candidatus Obscuribacterales bacterium
ACCATCAACCTCTCTACGCTCTATGGCACCAATGGCTTTCGTCTCTATGGCTCAGCCTCCGATCACTATTCCGGTGATTTGGTTAGCAGTGCCGGGGATATCAATGGCGATGGCTTTGATGACCTGATTATTGGCGCACAAGGTGCCGACAACAACGGTGAGCGTTCCGGCTCTAGCTATGTAGTGTTTGGGCGGGATAGCGGGTTTAGTGCGACCCTCAACCTCTCCACGCTCAATGGCAGCAACGGCTTTCGCATTGATAGTGCAACGGCCTATGACCGTTCTGGCCGTTCAGTGAGCGATGCTGGGGATATCAATGGTGATGGCTTTGATGACCTGATTATTGGCGCAACTGGTGCTGCTCCCAACGGCAGCTTTTCCGGCTCCAGCTATGTGGTGTTTGGGCGGGACAGCGGGTTTGATGCCACCCTCAACCTCTCCACGCTCGATGGCAGCAATGGCTTTCGCATCAATGGGGTAGCGACAGATGATCAGTCCGGTTATTCGGTGAGTAGCGCTGGAGATGTCAATGGTGATGGCTTTGATGACCTGATTATTGGCGCAAACGGTGCCGACCCCAACGGCAGCTATTCCGGCTCCAGCTATGTCGTCTTTGGGCGGGATAGCGGGTTTAATGCCACCCTCAACCTCTCCAACCTCAATGGCAGCAACGGCTTTCGCCTCGATGGGGCAAAAGCAGGAGACCAGGCTGGTCTTGCGTTAAGCGGTGCCGGAGATGTCAACAATGATGGCTTTGATGACCTGATTATTGGAGCCTACTTTGCCGACCCCAACGGCAACCTTTCCGGCTCTAGTTATGTAATGTTTGGGCGGGCCAGCGGATTTAGTCCCACCCTGAATCTCTCCACCCTCAATGGCAGGACTGGCTTTCGTCTCGATGGGGCAGTGGCAGAAGACCGTGCCGGTTTTTCGGTGAGCGGTGCGGGGGACGTCAATGGCGATGGCGTTGATGACCTGATTATTGGGGTAGTCGGTGCCGACCCTAACGGCAACTTTTCCGGCTCCAGCTATGTGGTGTTTGGGCGTCGTGATATCACTATTCCTAGCCCCTTTGATGATGTCCTCAGCGGCACAGCAAATGCCGATACAATTCGAGCACTGGAGGGCAATGATGTGGTGCGTGGCTTTGCAGGTAATGACCTCCTCGATGGCGGCCCAGGACGCGATCGCATCTTTGGACAAGACGGTAGCGATACCCTCATCGGCGGCACGGGCAATGACCTCCTCAATGGTGGGGCAGATAACGATCGCATCTTTGGACAAGACGGTAACGATACCCTCATCGGCGGTACAGGCAATGACCTCCTCAATGGTGGGGCAGATAACGATCGCATCTTTGGACAAGACGGGAGCGATCGCCTTGATGGCGGCACCGGCAACGATCACCTCGATGGCGGTGCCGGCAACGATATCATTACCACCGGACAAGGGTTTGACCTAATTGGCATCCGCCAAAACGATGGCTTCGATCGCGTCACCGACTTCCAAAACAATCAAGACCGTATCGGCTTGGTGGGCATTCGTTTCGGGCAACTCTCCATCGTCCAACAGCGCGATGATGTGCTGATCAGATTGGGCAATACCAATCTATTGCGCTTGGAAGATACTAATGCGGCTGCCATAGATCGGGCAGACTTTGTGTAAGTTATCTACTTTAGAGCGATCGCCCTTGTTGCCCAAAGGCGATCGCCTCCATCCTTATCACGCCCCACGATCAAACCCTAACCGTAACTGAACACGAAACTAGGCAGCAAAGAGCGATCGCATTGGACAAGCATCCCAAACCGCTAACCCGTCATGGAGGGGATAGAACCGCGCAGGTCTAAGTTTGATGTCATCTTGCTTTTATTGCTGTTGCAACCTAGTAGTCCACCACAATATATTTGACAGGTCAGGAGAAACCTGAGAGGCTGTCCCCAAAACAGGATATTCTCATGCCAGATAAGTACCACGTGACCCTCACCTCCGACAAGCATCAGCAGTTGTTGCAACTCATCAAGAGTGCTAAGCCATCCGGTAGGCGCATCAAACGGGCTCATATTTTGCTTTTAGCAGACGAAGGGCATCGGGATGAAACGATTGCTCAAATGCTCTATGTGGGAGAATCTACCGTCCATCGCATCCGCCAGAAGTTTGTTGAAGGCAACCTTGACGTTGCCCTCAATGAACGACCCCGAGCCGGGGGTAAGGCAAAACTGGATGGCTCTGCTGAGGCATTCCTGGTGGCAACCGCCTGTAGTACTCCTCCAGACGGGCGAGGAGTATGGAGAACCTACTGGAGTTGTATAGCCGTCCCTACGACCCGAGAGAACCCGTCGTCTGCTTTGATGAACGCCCTGTCCAACTCATTAGCCATAGCCGTATCCCCGTGCCGGTTGAGCCGGGCCAGCCTGAACGCTATGACTATGAGTACAGTCGCAAAGGCACCTGCAATTTGTTCGCCTTTTTTCAACCTTTGCAAGGATGGCGACATATCAAAGTCACTCTCAAGCGGACAGCCCAAGACTTTGCCCTGTGTATGAAATACCTGGTTGATGTTCTATTTCCAGATGCCGAGCAGATTCAGCTGGTGCTCGATAATCTCAACACCCATACCCCAGGCGCGCTCTACCAGACATTTCTACCGGAGGAAGC
>DATNRH010000271.1 GCA_036703605.1 Candidatus Obscuribacterales bacterium
AATAGTCCCGAGGGATTTCTTGAAGAAACTCAACAAATGGCAAGGGACGATAGTGTGAGGGCTCATGGTCAAGGGACTCTGATGGGACGATGGGAGGGCGATCGCGCGATACAGTGAACCTATGACGGATGCAATTGGCGCACTACCCAGGGATGTCGTTCATTTAATGGCGGCAGGCGAAGTGATTGATTCGCTGGCAGCGGTAGTGCGAGAACTTTCGGAAAATGCCATTGATGCTGGCGCAACTCGCATTGTCGTGACGGTGTGGGGATCGCAATGGCGGCTGCAGGTGGCAGACAATGGCGCGGGTTTATCCCTGTTGGACTTGCAACAAGCTGCCCTGCCCCACTACACCAGCAAAATCAAAACCTGTGAGGATCTGTGGCAGATTCGCAGCTTAGGATTTCGCGGCGAGGCTCTCCATAGTCTGGCCCAGCTTTCCAGGTTAGACATTTGCAGCCGGTCGAGGACGGCGGAGCATGGTTGGCAGGCCCAGTATGGTCACGACGGGGTGCCTGTTGCCACGCAGACCGTAGCGATCGCCTCTGGAACGGTGGTGACAGTGCAGGATCTGTTTGGCAACTGGCCGGGGCGGCGGCAGGGGTTGCCCTCGTTACCCCAGCAGTTGCGGGCGGTGCAGCTTACGGTACAGAAGCTGGCCCTATGTCATCCTCAGATCACCTGGCAGATGCAGCAGGGCGATCGCCCTTGGTTTTCCATCAGCGCGGGGCAGAGCAGTTGCGACATCTTGCCCCAATATCTACGGGATGTGCAGCGGTCGGATTTGCGCGATGGACAGGTAGGATTGGCGAACCCTGAAGCGGGGGATTGGGCTACTATCCAGGGCGATCCCCACCTGTATATTTTGCTAGGGCTACCCGATCGCTGTCATCGCCACCGGCCAGATTGTGTGCATGTGGCTGTTAACGGCCGGATTGTCCAATGTCCGGAGCTAGAGCAGATTGTGGTGGGAGCCTTTCGCCACACCCTGCCCCGCGATCGCTACCCGATTGGCTTTGCCCACCTCTCCCTGCCGCCGGAGTATGTGGACTGGAATCGCCACCCGGCTAAGGCAGAACTCTATCTGCATCATCTGTCCCATTGGCAGAACCAACTTCGGGAGGCGATCGCTCATCTGCTCAATTTACAGATAACGAATGGCGATCTGCTACCCCAGCGTACGGGTCAGGTGTTTAAAAGTGCGGAACAGTCCACCCGCTACTTACCTGGTGAGAATGGCCAGGCTAGGGTGCGATCGCCTGTTAGCCTGCCTCTGAAAGCGATCGCTCAAGTCCATCAGATGTATATTTTGGCCGAGCATCCCACGGGGCTATGGTTGATTGAGCAGCATATCGCCCATGAGCGAGTGCTCTATGAACACCTGTGCGATCGCTGGCAGATGGTTGATCTAGAACCGCCGATGATTCTTCCCCAGCTCTCAGCATCGCAGGTGGAGCAATTGGAGCGTATTGGTGTGAAGGTGGATCTGTTTGGCGATGACTTATGGGCAGCTAGAAACGCCCCTGAGCCCCTAGCCCAGCGGCCCGATTGTGCAGATGCGCTGCTGGAACTTAGCCGAGGACCCGATCTGGATACGGCGCTTGTGGCCACGGCCTGCCGCACGGCCATTCGTAATGGTACGCCGTTGGATCTGCAGACGATGCAAACCTTGATTGATCAATGGCAGAGCACCCGCCATCCCCAAACCTGCCCCCATGGCCGCCCCATCTTCTTGCCCCTGGAGGAGTCGAGTTTATCTCGATTTTTCCGGCGACATTGGGTGGTTGGCAAGAGCCATGGGATCTAGCTGGGGATGCGGATAGGGAATCGCTGGATTAACGTTCTGCTACACCATCTTGACGAGCAGCTTGCTGCACTGCCGCCGCCACTGCCGTTGCCACCCGTTCATCAAAGACGGACGGAACAATATGTTCGCGATCGAGATCGCTGGGCTTGATCAAGGAGGCGATCGCTGCTGCTGCTTCTAGATACATGAGGGTTGTCATGGTCTTGGCTCGGCAGTCTAGGGCTCCCCGGAAAATGCCCGGAAAGGCCAGAACGTTGTTGATTTGATTAGGATAATCACTGCGTCCCGTGGCCATGACGGCAACATCACTGCTGATCAACTCCGGCTGAATTTCAGGAATGGGGTTGGCCATGGCAAAGACAATCGGGTCGCGGGCCATGGATCGCACCATCTCCGGTGTCACCACTCCCGGCACACTCACCCCCAGAAATACATCTGCGCCGATCATTGCGTCGGCTAGGGTACCACCTTGATTGACCGCGAACTCCCGCTTTTGGGAATTCAAGTCAGTGCGGCTGTGGCTGATGATGCCTCGGGAATCACAAAGGCAAATATGCTTGGCCCCTGCCTTTTGCAACAGGCGAGCGATCGCCACCCCGGCAGCACCCGCCCCATTCAGGACAATCCGCACCTCATCCATGGGCTTTTTCACCCACTTCAAAGCATTAAACAGGGCAGCGAGGGTGACGATCGCCGTGCCATGCTGGTCATCATGAAAAATGGGGATATTCAGTTCTCGCTGGAGGCGGGCTTCAATTTCAAAGCAGCGGGGAGCGCTAATATCTTCGAGGTTGATGCCGCCAAACACGGGGGAGATATTTTTCACCGTTTCCACGATGGCATCGGTGTCTTGGGTGGCGAGACAGACAGGGAATGCATCGATCCCCGCAAATTCTCGAAACAGCATGGCCTTGCCTTCCATCACCGGCAACGCTCCCTCTGGGCCTAAATTACCTAGCCCCAAGACCGCACTACCATCGGTGACGATCGCCACGGTGTTGCTTTTGATGGTGAGATTAAATACCTGCTCGGGATCATTGGCGATCGCGGTACAAATTCGGCCAACCCCTGGGGTATAAGCCATGGCCAGATCCCCCTGATTTTTCAGGGATAATTTGCTGCGAACTTCGATCTTGCCGCCTCGGTGTAGGGCAAAGGTGCGGTCATACACATCCAGCACTACAATGTCGGTGAGCGCTCGCACGGCGTTGACAATGATTTCTGCATGTTCAGAACTAGATGCATCCACCGTAATGTCGCGCACAATCACCTTACGGGTTTGCTCTACTAAATCAATCTGCCCGATATTGCCCCCGGCCTGGGCGATCGCTTGGGTCACATTGGCCAGCATCCCGGCTTGGTTGGGAATTTGAAATCGGATCGTTAGACTGTAGCTGGGGTTAGGTGTCAGATTGACCATGTTGTTTGCGTCGCTTCAATAAAGAAAGGGTTCCTTCATCCTGACGGATTGATGACCGCTGTAACCGTTATATGGGTAACAGGACTGAGTTAGCATACTACGGATGTCATCTCCAGAGGCGATCGCCGGCTTCCGAGAACGCAGCACACCCTTGCCCCCATCCTCCACGATTGTTCTTTCGTTATGCCCAGCCTTTATACCGAAACTATTATTCATGCTCCCCGGGCAGTGGTCTGGCAGGCCCTCGTCCGCAAGCAAGACTGGCTTAAGTGGAATACGTTTTTATTCGATCGCCAGCCCGAGCAACCCTTTCAAGAAGGGCGATCGCTGCTGCTTTCCGTGCGGCGAGTGGAGGGGGGTGACGAGACCGAGTTTGAGGCTTCAATCAACCGCGTGCAGGAAAACTGTTATCTTCAATGGTGCTCTTCAGTGCCAGGTTTGCGGAATGAACATAGTTTTGAGCTGCAGGATGTGGGCGTGAATCTCACGCAATGTGTCCATCGCGATCGCTTTGATGGCCTAGTAGCACCCATGATTCTGCCTTTTATCCGCCAAGATGAGCTGCGGGGGATGCGGCGCATGGCCCAAGAACTGCGGCAGTATGCTGAATACCTCAGCCACTAGTTTGCGGGTGCGCTTTGCCCATTGTCATCCGTAGAATTGTTGCTATCAGAAGGATTGCCATCGGGATCTAGGGAGCGATCGCTTTCGTTAGTATCCTCATCCCCAAGGCTCTCATCGCTACTCATTTGGACACGGGTACGTAACACGTCTTGAGCCGAGCGCCCATCGCCTTGATAGCCGAAAAACCAAAGCACAGCGGCAGCTTCCGCCCGAGTGACCGATCGCTTTGGCTGCAGCAGAGTGGTAAAGCCAAACGCACGGCGGGTGCTGGCCCGTTCCCCATTTTGGTAATCGGCTAGCACGGCCTGCAGAGCATCAGGATCAATCTGTCCGGCATCTTGAAATCCCCAGGTTTGGCTAACGGCTTCGACGGAGGCCGTGGGTAGGGGCTGGCGTAGATCTAAGGGCACCTTCCAGCGCAGAGCCGTTTCACGGGTCAAGGGTTCGTCGGGACGAAAGTTGACGGTGGTGGTGTTGCCCGACAGCGGACTGGGCAGCAGGCCAGCTTCAGCTAAGCCTTGAATGGCGGCAAAGTCTGGATCGCTAGGGGGCACGTCTTGAAAAGCGGGCTGAGCTGTGTCGGTAGCTAAGCGAATGCGATAACTGGGGCGATCGCTAAAGAGTTGATTATTGGCGGCGACTAACCAACGAGCAAATTCTCGGCGGGTCACCGGTTGATTGGGGCGTAATACGTCGTTTTGATCTGGGGGATCTGACGGGTCAGCCGCGTCTGCATCTACGGTTTCAGGCTCCAGCACACCCAACTCTGCTAGGTCTAGGAGGTAGGGGCGCAAGTCCTCAGGCGCTTCGTCCAAATCGGCAAATTGCTGGGGCGGTCGCGGCGGCAGAATGTCCAAGGCTCGACCGATGCGATCTGCACTTGGGATGAGCCATTGTTGTCCTATCTGTTTGCCCAACGCAAGGGGCTGAGTCGGAAATGATGGATTGGAGGATGGATCTGGCAGATCAGGGGCTGCCTCGTCGGTATATCGCGGATCGGCCGCCAGGGATCGCTCTACGTCCTCCGCAAACGGACTGTTTGCACAGGACGCCATCCCTCCCCCAAGCAGAATCAGCCCTAGGGCGATACTGCAGGGGCGGTGGATACGTTGATAAGCCCAACGCGATCGCTTCACTGCCAGCAGCCGAAGCTGCTCCACATGCGATCGCGTCTTTCCAAGTCGCTCGATCATCTCGATCCTCAATAGCCCAACAGTCGTTAGCCGGGCTAGGCTTTCCGGGAGTAGTACTCAACCACTAGGAGCTCGTTGATTTGTAGCGCGATCCACTCACGTTCAATCAACCCGGTTACCTTACACTCTAGCTTGCTCTTGTCGAACTCTAGGTGGGTGGGCAGGTTGGCTAAACCAGGGAACTGGAGGTTGGCTTCCACGAGTTTGCGAGAGCGATCGGTATCCCGAACCCCAATCACATCACCGGGTTTACACTGGTAGCTGGCAATATCTAGGACACGGCCGTTGACGGTGACGTGACCATGGTTAACCAACTGACGAGCACCTGGAATGGTGGGAGCCATGCCTAAGCGGAAGACCGTGTTGTCTAGACGCATTTCCAGCATTTGCAGAAGGGCTTGCCCCGTTGAAGTGGTGGAGCGTCGGGCCTTTTTCACATAGGTCACCAACTGCCGCTCGGTGACGCCGTAGTTGTAGCGCAGTTTTTGCTTTTCTTCTAGACGAATGGCATATTCAGAACGCTTCCGACGGGCTTGTCCATGTTGCCCAGGCGGATAGGCTTTTCTGGGGGTTTTGCGGGTCAATCCTGGCAGATCTCCCAAGCGGCGCACCACCCTTAGGCGCGGACCTCGATATCGAGACATTGATTTCTTTTCCTCTCTCTAAGAACGTACCCAAAACTCTAATTCTAGGGATAAAACCTCACAAGCGCAACTCATTCACGCTATGATGAATTTAAGGCGCTCTGTTAGTGTACGTGAATAGTATGCTACAGTATGCGGAGTGTTGAGCAGCCCCGGTAATACAGCTAGCTACGCATTGTATTGCTGAATCCGATATCGTCCTGAATCCGATGTCGTCTATAGTCGGGTTGCATGTAAGATCTTTTCAAAAATTTACAATTTTGTTATGTCTAAAGGTGTTTTGAGCCAGCCGGTTATTCACCCAATGGTGAAGTTCCAGCGCAAGGTAGACTCCCTAGTCAAGTCTGGTGTTGTGAAATCATCCGATAGTATCTGGAAAATCGCGTTACTTTATGGCGATGACTGGGCCTATTGGAAACAGGAGCTGGAAGATTTCGAATTTTCTGTGCAGGATCCAATTGCTGATTTGTTAATGGTAGAAAGCTGGGATGATTGATCCCTGCTTCGTTTGGGGCTCATCCTCTTGAGTCTCATCCATGGTTGTATGACGGCTACCCTATCTTCTGGGGATAGTTGTTTTAATACCTGGGAACCTCTATCCCCACTGACGGTGTTGACTAAAATTTTGGGGACTTTTTCGTACCGCAGGGATAGTCCGGCGAAGAACCCGTTTCTTGAAACACCTACGAGGTTGAGAAGCGGGCCATCGTCGGGACTAATCCAGGAATTTCTTGACCTACCCTAGGGTTGCAAGAGGAGTCATCTTCCGCTTGATCAAGCTGTAGGGTTTACAGGACAAGCTTTTACCCCCTCTAAACCTGTCTGTGAAGGGTAGAGGGTCTAGACAGATTTAATCTCAATCAAGAAAATCCTCGCTCATGATGAGGGAGACTTCTGCAGGTGGCGGACGATTGTATCTAGCACGTCTTGCTCAGCGGCGGTGATCTCGTGGTCGAGATGGGCAATCCGTTCACATTGAGCAAATACGGAGCTGGTGAAGGTGCTGTCTAATTGAGGTAACAGATTCTTCAGCGGTGGTGGATCTGTTAGGTTGAGGGCGATCGCTTCTAGGGAGGCAGGGCTCAAGCCAACTTGTTTGAGCGACGGCAATATACGATCCCAGGATTGGTCAGGATGACTGGCCAACACCATATGCACCAAAACCTGATCCATCAGAGTTTGCTGAACAATGGCATGGTCTTGAAAGGCTTGCGTATCTTTTACTAACCCATCTAAGTCTTGTTCATTGAGTGCTCGGTGCTCACCACCCATGCTGTAAAATTGACAGGCAGCGTGGCCGAGGGTGTAGAGCATGACAGCATTGGAGCTAGCGCCGATAATAGCTCCAGCTACCGGCGTGGTTTTGAGTAGCCCCAGACCGGCTTTGAGGGCACGACTACCGCCTAAACTCAGTCCAAAAATAGCCAGTACTTCCCCTTTGCGGGCAGGGTCTTGGAGATCGAGCCCATAGGCAGCGGCAATTTGGTAAACCAGTTCTGCTTGCAGTAGGGTAGTGGCCATGAGGTCTACCGTAAAGGTAGCAGCGGCTAAGCCAGGGATAAAACTGCCGGCCAATCCTGTTCCTCCTGCCAATAAGGTCTTTTCCACCATCAAATGATGGGCAATTTGCCGTGGCGTTTCTTCCGGATGTTTTTTCTCTAGGCGACGCACTGCCTGTTCTGCCTTGACCAGATCGACGTGATCGGTGACGCCCAATAGCCAATCTAAATTGAGTATGGACGTTGTGCGTCGCAGCAGGGGATTATCTGTGACCCAGGAGACGGCTTTTCCTACCGTACTCGTCGTTTGCTGCAGGGCCTGGTGGGTTTGCTGGGTGGCAGATTCTCCTAAGTTGACTACGGTAGCGGCTGCCTGGGATGCGGCGCTGCTCATGGTTTTGCCGGTGTGGGCGGCGGTGTCGCTCATCCGTTGACCTGTTTGAGCAGTGGTTTGAGCGATCGCTTCACCCGCATCTGTCATCACCGTTTTGACAGATTGTCCGGCTTGCTTTGCAGATTCTCCAACTGTTTTTCCAAACTCTGAAAGTTTATTGGACACTGCTGACCAACGATTAGGCGGGGTAGGCGGTGTTACCTCAATTTCAGTACTCTCAATACGTTCAGTACTTTCAGCGCTTTCAGTACTTTCAGCGCTTTCAGTACTCTCGATACTGTCTGAAGCCGTCTCTACATCAAGCTGAGGCGACGATTCAGGGGGCGTGGCGTTGGATGGGTTGGGATGAGACATAGCACTAGGGGCGATCGCAGTGAAGAATAGGGTTAGTCTCGACAGGACTAGGCCCAGCGTAACCCAATGAAGAAGAGAATTCCCATGGGACTGAACCATGTGTCCTACAATGCACCCTAGCTTCACCTTCCTAGGGAACGGGCCTCATTTCGGATAGCCACATCCCCTTAACCGTGACCTAGCAGGGCTTACAAGTTAGCGATCGCCACCGGTTCAATGGACTCAGCTAGCTCAAAGCCAAAGACCTGGGCATAGAAATAGAGTTCGCCATCTAAGGTTCGTTTAATGTTCTCGGCTTTACGAAAGCCGTGCTGCTCTCCTTCAAACAGCACATAGGCTACCGGTAACCCTTTATCTTTGAGGGC
>DATNRH010000272.1 GCA_036703605.1 Candidatus Obscuribacterales bacterium
TTTATTTGACAAATGAGTTTGGAATCGGCATAATCAAGATCGCCCTTAAGAAAGAGCGACCCATATAGGGGACTGTAGTTCAATTGGTTAGAGCACCGCCCTGTCACGGCGGAAGTTGCGGGTTCGAGCCCCGTCAGTCCCGTTAAACTGAAGAAGAAAACCAAGAGAGCTAGTTCTGGCTCTCTTCTTTATTGGTATACGAGAATTGGTCTATGAGATCATCAGGAATCTTGGGTGGGCTATAGCTCAGCCCTTACTCCTGCTGAACTCTTGGGGTAGCGATGGACGTAACCGACGGTGTCTCCGGAGAGTTAGACGCTGCGATCGCCCCCATATGGTATGAATTCAATGTTGTTCCACAAGTGGTTGGTGTATGACAGTTCGCGTTCGTATTGCCCCTAGTCCTACGGGAAATTTGCATATTGGTACGGCTCGCACGGCCGTTTTTAACTGGCTCTTTGCCCGCCACCACGGGGGGCAGTTCATCCTGCGTATTGAAGACACGGATCTAGAGCGATCGCGACCCGAATTTACCGAGAATATTCTGGAGGGTCTCGCCTGGCTAGGGATGACCTGGGATGAAGGGCCCTTTTACCAAAGCCAGCGGCTGGATCTCTACCGCCAAGCCATCCACAGCTTGTTAGACCAGGGATTGGCCTACCGCTGCTATTGCACCCCGGACGAACTCGATGAGATGCGGGCTAAGCAAAAGGCCCGAGGCGATGCCCCTCGCTACGATAACCGCCATCGCAACCTCACCCCTGACCAAGAAGCAGCCTTCCTCGCCGAGGGTCGTCAGCCGGTGATTCGTTTCAAAATCGACGACGATCGAGAGATTGCCTGGACAGACTTGGTGCGGGGCACGGTGTCTTGGAAAGGACGTGACCTCGGCGGCGATATGGTGATTGCCCGCGCGGCCTCCCAGGACGATATTGGTCAACCGCTGTACAACCTGGTGGTGGTGCTCGATGACATCGACATGGGCATCACCCACGTGATTCGCGGAGAAGATCACATTGGCAACACGCCCAAGCAAATTTTGCTCTACGAAGCCCTCGGCGCTACCGTGCCGGAGTTTGGTCATACACCGCTGATCTTGAACCAAGCAGGGGCAAAACTATCGAAGCGGGATGGCGTTACGTCTATCTCCGATTTTCAGTCCATGGGCTATACCGCCGAAGCCCTAGTGAACTACATGACTCTGCTCGGCTGGTCGCCGCCGGATGCCACCCAGGAACAGTTTCTCCTGGCAGAAGCCGCGCAGCAGTTTAGTTTTGACCGGGTCAACAAGGCCGGCGCAAAGTTTGACTGGGATAAGCTCAACTGGCTGAACAGTCAATATCTCCACGCCATGCCCAGTGAAGACTTGGTGCAGGGTCTGGTGCCCTACTGGCAACAGGCAGGCTACGCCGTCGATCTGGCAGGCGATCGCCCTTGGTTAGAGCAAGTCGCCACTCTGGTGGGGCAAAGCCTCGTCCGTTTCAGCGACGCCACCGACATGACCCGCTACCTGTTTGATGCTGAGCTACCCCACGACGAGGAAGCGATCGCCCAGCTCCAGCAAGCAGGTGTGGCCGATCTGCTAGCAGCGGTGCAAACCTTATTGGCAGAGCAAACCGACCCCCTCACCGAAGACAGCGCCAAAGATATCGTCAAGCAAGCCACCAAGGCCGCTGGGGTGAAAAAAGGATTGGTAATGCGATCGCTGCGGGCGGCCCTCACCTGCGCCATGCATGGCCCCGACCTGATCCAGTCTTGGGTGTTGCTCCATGCCAAAGGTGTCGATCAACCTCGGTTAACCGCAGCCCTAGCGATCGCCCAGGCTGGGTAGTCTGACGTCCACCTGCGGGTTGGCTAAGATAGCGGCATGGAACATTTCGGCAGGTCTGACCATCGTGGTCAAGGAGCCTCGTTCCAGCCCGTCGTCATTCTCCACCCGCCTATGCACCCCCGCCCTATCCTCACCCTCGGCGCGATCGCTGCCCTCATGCCTCTGTGGGTATCCTCAGGAGCGATCGCCCAGTCTCGCCCCAATCCTGTGGTCTACAGTTCCGGCGTCACCCTGTTTGAAGACATCACCCTCACCCCCAATTTCACCCCCAACCCCGCCACGGTTCGGGGGCTGAGCGGTGGTAGTCGGGCAGCAAGCGATATGGTTCAAAGTACCCAAAGCCCCACGGGTCTATGCAACGGCTTCATCAACGACCAGCCCGACCACACCATGGTGCTCACCCAGCCATTTCCCTACCTCAGCCTGCAAGTGCAGAGCCGGCAAGACACAACCCTGATCGTCCGCGATCAAGATGGCAATACCTGGTGCAACGATAATTACCAAACCTTCAGCCCCGCCATCATTGGCGAATGGGCGGCAGGCACCTATCGCATCTGGGTAGGCGGCATCTCACCCCGTCAGTCTGCTCCCTACGTGATTACCTTGAGCGAAACACCGGAGACCGCCGCCAATCCTGGAAACCCACCCACCATCCCGCAACTTCAGCGCTAATCAACTCATTCTTCTCGATGCTCACCTTCAAGTAGAGTGCTGCTGCAAACACTCAAAACTGGCTGCCCAACACCATCCCCGCCAGTAGCCAAAATCCTAGGCTCACATTCTGGCGAAACACCTTGCCATAGAGCGACGGATGGGGCTTCGTGCGGCGCAGCTCCCAGTAGTGCCAGGTCCACACTGGCAGGGACAAAGCCCAGGTGATCCAGAACAAAACGCCCAAAGACAGCATCCAGCCTGTGATCCCCAGCAGTACAGCCGCGCCAGCAAAACAGATGCCCACCGCTGCCGCTGCCCGCGATCCAAAAAACAGGGCACTCGATCGCACCCCAATCCGCCGGTCATCCTCCCGATCCGCCATGGCATAAACCGTATCAAAGCCCAGCGTCCACAGCACCGTAGCCCCCCACAGGGGCCACACCGCCGACTCCAGCCCCGCCGTCACCGCACTCCAGCTAATCAACACCGCAAAGCCCCAGGCAATGGACAACACCAATTGGGGAATGGGAAACACTCGCTTGGCAGAAGGGTAGAGCAAAATGACCGGCACCGCCGCCACACATAGCCAAAAGCTAAACGGATTCAGGTACAGCGATAGACCCCAAGCGCAGACAAGCGACACCAGCAAAACCCCGATGCCGGTTTGAATCGACAGGGCACGGGACGCTAGGGGGCGATCGCGCGTTCGGCTTACCTTCGGGTCAATATTGCGATCCCAGAGATCATTGACCACACAGCCCGCCGCGCTGGTGGCCAAGCTACCCAGAATAATCACCCCCACCAACGGCCAAGGTGGCAATTGCCCCGGAACTTGACGATGGGCTGCCAGCACCACCGCCCACAGAGCTGGAATCATCAAGATCAGGCGGCCGGTGGGTTTATCCCAGCGCAGCAGCCGGAGGATGGCTTTCCACCTGGGTTCGTTGGATGGCGATTGCTGGGTCAGCATAGGAGTTGATACAGAATTGATACAGGATTGATACAAAAAAAGCGGTGAACCATGGAACTCGACCTAGAGGTCAAGCTGGCCCTAGGTTCCAGGGAGCGATCGCCCCCTAGGCTATACATCTAGGCTCACTGTCTAGCATATCGTTGCGTTCAGATCCTGTCTTGCCACCCTAAAATATTGCTGCTTAGGATACGTTTTAGCTACTCCATCTATGTGAAATTATGGAAAAAACCAGCGATCGCCCCAAGCGAGTTGAGTAGAATGAGGAAGACTCCGGCTCAAGCAAGATGAGCGAGGGTCACAGTGCAGGGGAGCGCGATCGCCAGATAGTCTTACCATCTGGGCTTCGAGAACCGGGTTGAACTCTGTAGATGACAGACAGATCCCAACCCCAGGGTTCATCCATACCCATCTTCCTCCAGCATTAGCCACTCAGACAACGGCTGGAAAACCCCTCTCCATATCTAGCTTTGGTATCTAAGCTACCCTTGAAACACTACAGAGGTAGCTCGGATTGCACCGTTGCTTCCGACCAGAACGTTTTTTCCTTGTGTTCTCTACCGAACGTTTCATTCTCAGCGTCGTACCATCTGTCGGTCTTCCCTGATTCTCAACGCACAGCATTCCACCTGCTGACATCGACTGATCTTAGGTCTTGCAACCTTGCAGACATCAAGAATAAACCTGTCTTCATGTCTGCTGGCATCCGTGCTCATGCATCATCATGCTCCAGTTGTCTGAACCCATCATTCAGGATGACCAACGTTTCTACCTGTATTTGAACTATGGACGAAGCTAGGGGTCTTGCATCTTCGTGTTTTCAAACCCACCCTTATCACGAAAGCATTCCAGTGTTACCGCCAGTTGTTAACGAAGGGAAAATCTTCCCTTTTAAGTTTTGGTTTAACAGCACTGTTCAAGATGGCATGTACCATCAAAACGAGCTGTTCTATCGATTACATACCACGCCACTCCATCTGCGCGCCCAGCTCTACCACTATGCTTGTAGGTTAGGGCAGCGAGATAATGTCATGGTCACCGCATCTGATACCCATTGCAGTATTTGGGTGAGTTTGCGCAGCCCTAGCGTCACCGCGCTGACCCTGCGGCGGCAACCTTTACCAGCCTTCCTGCAGCCCGATAACCAGCTAGACAGTTCATCCGAACGCATGGTCTAGTTCCTCTGGTCTACTTCCTCCAGCGTTTCCTGCTTCAAGAAGAGTACCTAGGATGTATCTTGCAATTCTTAAGCGTCTGCTTTAGTGTCAATTATGTTCGAATCCTTAGGAAACATGACCCTCGTCATTAGGTGAGTAGTTTGCTCCTGCCTGGTATATGCTCTAGCCAACATCGTTGAGTCTGGTGTTTTGAGGTGTCATGATGGATTTTGACGTTACACAAAAAGATAGGAGCTTGGAGACTATGGTGGAAGAAACAGAACAAACGACCGTTGATGTTGATGTTGACATCAATGGTGAGCAGTCGGGTGATTTGGCTCAGCTTACTGCTTCGGCGTCTAATGAGTCTCAAGAACAGTGGCAAGACATCGTTGATAAGGTGTCGGCATTTCTCGCAGATTTGCCCGCCTATTTAAGTGAATTTTTTGGGGAATACAAGCGCCCCATTATTACCGTGGGTATCATCACTGGCTCGATCGTTTCGGTCAAGCTAGTCCTAGCTGTGCTAGGTGCCATTAACGATATTCCTTTACTCTCCCCACTTTTTGAGTTGGTCGGGTTGGGATATTCCGCTTGGTTCGTCTACCGTTATTTGCTACAAGCCTCCAGCCGCAAAGAATTGGCGGAGGATTTCACCAGCTTAAAAGAGCAGGTGCTAGGACAAACCTCAATGAAGTGAGGGTGTCGAGATTGAATCCATGAGTTGCCTGCGTCGAGGGAAACAACTTCAGACAGGTGGCTCATCGTTTAACCATAATCGTTCAACAATAGTTCAACCCTAAAAGAGGGGTGTTGCAATGTAAGCAACATCCCTCTTTCTATGAGCAGATATCCCATCAGCTAGCGTTGTAGGGCATCTGAGGATCCTCCGCTATCACCACCGATGGCTACGCCGCCGGGAAGAGAACTAGGACAGCCTTGGTGATGATTAAGAGCATGATCGGTAGCCGTTCTTCTAGGGTGGCGATCGCCCCTGGTTGAGCCGCTCTCATCAACCGCCGCTTTTCTTGGCGCGATAGCCCAGCTTACTCAAGGCTTGCAGCAGCGTATCCCCATGATCCCCCTGGATTTCCAAGGTATTGTCTTTCACCGTTCCTCCAGCACCACATTGAGACTTCAAGGTTTTGAGCAGGGTAGCGAGGGTGGCAGGGCTGGATTGAAAGCCGCTGACGATGGTAACCGTTTTGCCCTTACGGCCTTTGCGCGAGGCTTGGATACGCAGATCTTGTTGATGAGGGGGCAGATCGGGAACGGCGCGTTCCGTGGCGGCAGTGTATTGGCGATCGCCAAAATCGGAATAGACCAAGCGATCGCCCTTAGCGTTGATTGGAGTATTTTTTTGCTTGCCCATCGAAAACCTTGCCTATTGACGACGCCTGTCTCTATCTAGATTAGCGCGTTGCCTATTCGGTTCAACCTCTCTTGAGCTACCCAGACCCGTGAGTGTTGCCAATAGGTCTGTTTAGGGATTTGAATGGATTCCCTAGGTGATGACCGGTGGCGACGCCTAGCCCTACCTAGATTAGCGCGTCACCTAGCCCACCGTTTCAACCTCTCTTGAGCCGCCTAGACCCGTTAGTCTTGCCAATAGGACTGTTCAGGGATTTGGATTGATCCCCTAGGTTATTCAGGGGCGATCGCCGCTATGGTAGGTCTAAGGGGCAGCGATCGCCCCTTATGAAAGAGTCTTCCCGATGTTAGAAAAACTTATGTTTATAATCACCATCCCTAATGTGACAAACTTTGTCGCATCATAGACATAGGTAAAAACTCTTATTCAAACCCTTAACGACAAGCTAGGAGGTTACAGATGGTCGCTGTAGTAAACCCAGTTCAAAAACGATTGACCACCCAGATCACAGAGATTGCGCCCAATACCGTGACGATTCGCTCCTTAGACTGGGATCGCGATCGCTTTGATATTGAGTTTGGCTTACAAAACGGCACTACCTACAACTCATTCATCATCTACGGTGACAAGACCGCCTTGGTCGATACCTCCCACGAAAAATTTCGGGATCTCTACCTCGATGCCCTCAAGGGTGCAGTGGATCCGTCCACCCTTGACTACCTGATTATTAGCCACACCGAACCCGACCACAGCGGTCTAGTTCCCGATATCTTAGCCCTCGCCCCCGATATTACCGTGGTGGGTTCTAAGGTGGCACTACAGTTTTTAGAAGGGCTGACCCATAAGCCGTTTAAGCAACAGATTGTCAAAAACGGCGATACCCTAGACCTTGGCAAGGGGCATCGTCTGCAGTTCGTCATGGCTCCCAACCTGCACTGGCCAGACACCATCTTCACCTACGATGCTGGCACCGAAACGCTGTTTACCTGCGATGCCTTTGGGATGCATTTCTGCAGCGACGCCACCTACGATGAAAATCTAGCCACCATCGAAGCCGATTACCGGTTCTACTACGAATGCTTGATGGCCCCCAATGCTCGCTCGGTGCTGTCGGCCATGAAGCGCATGGCGGATCTGGGCGAGATTAAGCAAATTGCCACGGGGCACGGCCCGCTGCTCTACCACAACGTGCAGGAACTCACCCGTCGCTACAAGGAATGGAGCCAGGCTAAAACCAAGGCGGAGACCACCGCAGCGGTCTTCTACGTATCGGACTACGGCTATAGCGATCGCCTCTCCCAAGCGATCGCCCGTGGGATCACCAAAACCGGCGTAGCGGTGGACATGATGGATCTACGGGTAGCCGATCCCCAAGAAGTCAACGAGTTGGTCAGCATGGCATCTGCCCTGGTGATTGCGGCACCGCCTAGCTCTGGGCCGATCAGCACCGTAGCGCGGGCGGCCATCAGCACGATTTTGGCGGCGGTTCACGATAAGCAGGTGGTGGGTTTGTTTGAATCCTACGGGGGCGATGACGAACCGGTAGATCCGCTCCTCAGTCGCTTTAAGGAACTCAACCTTACCGAGGCCTTCCCCGCTATTCGGGTGAAAGACGTGCCCTCCGAGCAAACCTACCAGATCTGTGATGAAGCCGGCACTGACCTCGGGCAGCTCCTCAGCCGCGATCGCAAAATTAAGAAAGTGAAAGCGATCGACAACGAGCTAGAAAAAGCCCTCGGTCGCATCAGCACTGGGCTTTACATCATCACCGCCACCAAGGGTGAAGTCAACGGGGCCATGCTGGCCTCCTGGGTCTCCCAAGCCAGCTTCCAACCCCTAGGCTTTACGGTGGCCGTCGCCAAGGATCGGGCGATTGAATCTTTGATGCAGGTGGGCGATCGCTTTGTGCTCAACATCTTGGCAGAAGACAACTACCAAGCGCTCATGAAGCACTTCCTCAAGCGATTTCCCCCCGGTGCAGATCGCTTTGCTGGCGTCAAAACCCGCACGGCAGAAAACGGTTCGCCTATCCTTGCCGATTCCCTGGCCTACCTGGAATGTGAAGTATCCAGCCGCATGGAATGTAGCGACCACTGGATTGTCTACAGCACCGTTGACGCGGGCAAAGTAGCCACTCCCGATGCCCAAACCGCTGTTCACCATCGCAAGATCGGTAACTATTACTAAACACTGACCAGTCGGTGGAACTCCATCCGTGGGCATCCACCGACCAAGACCGACCAAGACCAAGTCAACGGTCTAGACCAATCACGGGAGCTAGCTTATGCCTGAAACGGTGTCTCAGTCTGCGATCGCCACCCATCCGCCTCGGGATGTCCAAGTGTTGGCGATCGCTGATCAAACCAAAGTGATGCGATCGCGCAGTTGGAGCCGTCTGCGCTTTGAAATTGAATATGCCCTAGAACGGGGCACCACGGCCAATTCCTACTTGATCACCGCCGACCAGAACGCCCTGATCGATCCGCCAGGAGAATCGTTTACCACCACCTTCCTCGATGCGCTGGAGCAACGATTTGATCTCCGCCAACTGGACTATGTCATCCTTGGGCACGTCAACCCCAACCGAGCCGCTACCCTCAAGGTGTTGCTAGAGCGCGCCCCCCAAATCACCCTCGTTTGTTCCAATCCGGCAGCCGTGGCGTTGAAAAATCTGCTCAGCGACGTCACCCCCAAGGTTCGGGTGATCAAGGGCAATGTCGATGAGGTGCTCGACTTAGGACAAGGGCATTGCCTACAGTTTGCGCCCATTCCCACACCGCGCTACCCCGATGGGCTATGCATTTACGACCCCCAAACCCAGATTCACTACACCGATAAATTCTTCGGGGCCCACATCTGCGGCGACCAAATTTTTGATGAAGGCTGGACGGCCTTTTTAGAGGATCGGCGCTACTACTTCGACTGCCTCATGGCTCCCCATGCCCGTCAGGTGGCCACCGCCCTCGATAAGATGGAAGCCCTCGCGCCGATGACCTTCTACGCACCGGCCCATGGGCCCTTGGTGCGTTATAGCGCGACGGAATTGCTGCAATCCTATCGCCAATGGCTCACCCAACAGCGCAGCCAAGACATGATGGTAGCGCTGCTCTATGCCTCCGCCTATGGCAACACAGCCACGGTCGCGCAAGCGATCGCTCGGGGGATGACCAAGGCGGGCGTAGCCGTGGAGTCGGTGAACTGCGAAAGCACCGAACCAGATGAAATCAAAGCCATCCTAGAAAAGTGCGATGGCTTTGTGATTGGTTCACCCACCCTCGGCGGCCATGCACCCACCCAGATCCAAACGGCCCTAGGAGTAGCTCTATCAACAGTGCCCAAGGATAAGCTCACCGGCGTTTTTGGCTCCTTTGGCTGGAGTGGAGAGGCGATTGATCTCCTAGAAAACAAACTGCGAGATGCGGGCTATAGCTTTGGATTTGACACCATGCGGGTGAAGTTCAAACCCACGGATGTGGTGCTCAAAACCTGCGAAGAAGCCGGTACGGACTTTGTCCAAGCGCTGAAAAAGGCTAAAAAGCGGCGATCGCCCAAGGCCTCTGCCCTGCAAAGCAGCTCCACCGTCACCCCCACAGAGCAAGCCATGGGACGGATGGTGGGCTCCCTCTGCGTTGTCACCACCCGCCAAGGCGACGTGTCCAGCGCCATGCTGGCCTCCTGGGTTTCCCAAGCCACCTTCAGCCCCCCAGGCTTTACCGTAGCCGTGGCCAAAGACAGAGCGATCGAGTCCTTGCTCTACCCCGATCGCCCCTTCGTGCTGAATATTTTGGCGGAAAATAACTACCTAGGGCTGATGAAGCATTTCCTCAAGCCCTTCTCGCCAGGAGAAGATCGGTTCAACTCCGTTGACATCACCGACTCAGACCACGGCTGCCCCATCTTAAAAGATGCCCTAGCCTACTTAGAATGCCGGGTTGCCAGCCGGATGGAATGCGGCGATCACTGGGTGGTCTACGCCGTTGTTGAGCAAGGGCAGGTGATGAATCCGGACGTGAAAACAGCTGTACACCATCGCAAATCGGGCAACCACTACTAGTCGCAACGAGTCGCAACGAGACAAGCCTATCGAGACAAGTATCCCTAAAGCACCCAGGAGAGGAAAAGACGACGGTCTATGCATCCTCTCCTGGGCTTTGGTTTAGGCTTTGGGCTTCATAAAGACAATGGCATGGCGGTAGATCACCGTTTGTTGGTTATAGTGGTCAACCAGACAAACACAGTGAGGGTCTTGCCAAAGAATTTTACCCACCAGTAGGTCATCCGTGACCATTTTCAGCTCAACTTCGCTGGAATCTTTAATAAGGGATTGAATTAGACGAATGCTGGGTAGGCCCGTATCCAGTTCGGTACTCATAGGTATAGAAAGAAAGTATCCATCATTAATGCAGCAGTCATGCTCGTCTACCCTAACACGGCCTTGGGAAGACAGCTTTAGGCACCCATGCTACTCCTACTAGTTCACCTAGTAGGAATACACACTGGTTCATCGGTTCAGGCTAACGGCATGACCCCGACGAAACACCCCTAGGGGCGATCGCAAGTATTTCCGTAGTTATAGTTTGCGATCGCTTCTCCACATTTTGACCAGACAAGCCGTAAAATTTAATGTTTAGGCTGTCGAGTTTGGCGGCGTTGTCTTCATTCATGTCCCCTCCGCATGTGAACTCTCGTTTCAGGTGGTCAAATGCGTTTCTATTGCCCTTCCTGTGCCTCTTTGGTAAGTAGGTAACCATGAATCAAACTCTAACCTAGCTACGTCCTGGCATAGGCTACAACTGGCTCAACGATTTAGCATACCTCCACCATCGATCGTGCTAGCCCGTTTATCTCCAGTCTCCATTGCGAGTAAGCAAGCCCTTGCTTCATACCTACGTGACAGAACCTCAAGGCTAAGC
This sequence comes from Candidatus Obscuribacterales bacterium, assembly GCA_036703605.1. NCBI lineage: Bacteria > Bacillati > Candidatus Melainabacteria > Candidatus Obscuribacterales > Candidatus Obscuribacterales bacterium. The sequence goes on from DATNRH010000272.1 coordinate 10,898, forward strand.
ATTCTCCTGCTTTCAAGTTATATGGCTAGAGCTGGATGCAACGTTTTGTGGAAACCTGTCGAGAACCATAGAGGTTACGCCCTAATCCTACCCTACCTTCATCTATAAACCTCTAGGAACAACCTAGAGAAGTGTGCCTTGTCTATTTAATCTTTTTTACCTTACGTGTTCTATCCCATTGTTATGCCCACACTTCCTCCCTTCCGCAACACGCTTCTGTTCCAGCAAGCTATGACCCACCGCTCCTATGTCAACGAGCATCCATTGGCAGGCTCTCACAATGAACGCCTAGAATTTTTGGGGGATGCCGTCCTCAACTTCCTCAGCGGCGACTTTTTGTATAAGCGCTATCCCGAGAAACCCGAAGGCGATTTGACCGCCCTCCGATCAGCCCTCGTTGATGAAACTCAGCTTGCCCGGTTTGCCCTGGCCCTGGGGATGGATCAACCCGGCATGATGCGGCTGGGGCGTGGGGCAGAACGCGATGGGGGACGCAAAAATCCCAACCTACTCAGCAGCGCCTTTGAAGCCATGATTGGGGCCTATTTTCTAGACTGTGATTCCAATGTTGAGGCAGTACGAGCCTATCTTGAACCACTATTTGCCGCTGAAGTAGAAGACTTGGCGATCGCCGCTCCCATGGGCAACATGAAAAGCCGCTTCCAGGAATGGGCCTTGGCGGAGTATGGCAAAAATCCCAAATACACCATCGTGCATCAGTCTGGCCCCGACCACGCCCGCGAGTTCACCGCCGTAGTGCAGATCGGCAGTCGCACCTTTGGGGAAGGCAAAGGACGGCGCAAGCAAGATGCCGAGAAAGCAGCAGCGGCAGCGGCCCTGCAACAACTGGGTCTGCTGCAAAAGGCCAGGGAGTGAGATATCCCTTCAGTGAGGAATCTAAGGAATCTAGGCAGCACCACCCATCCTGGCAGCTATCAAGCCATGTAGATCTAACCCAGCATGGTCGAGCAGCAGGCTTGACGGGCCCAAGCCGATTGCACCAAGGACACCATGACGTCTCCATTGAGCGGCTTCACCAAAAATCCATCAAAGCCTGGATTTTCTTCCTGGGGCAGCCAGCTAGGTGCGTTGCAGTCGGTCAAAGCCACAATGGTGATGCTGCACTGTTGATTAATTCGCCGAAGATCGTTGACCAGATGCTCGGGCCAAGTCTGATGACTGCCCGCCAAAATGATCAAATAGGGTGGCATTTCTAGCGCAGTCGCGATCGCCTGTTCGATTGATCGGACAATCACAACTGGGCATCTTAATCGTTTGAGAATCGATCGTAACTGCTGGACATCCTCCCGTTGATGATCCAGCACCAAAACATAGCTTTGTGAGAATTTCATGATCAACCCAGAATTCCAGCCGGAACTATTATCGTGTCGTCTTAAAGCTGGTTTGGTGAGTACAAGTCCCAGAACAAGCGACTTTTTCGCTTCCTCAAAAGTAAGGCCTTTTTCCAGTTAAAAAGCTGAGACTTCACTCTTTCTTAGGTTTCATCAGCAAGGTGTTTCGCAATGTTTCTAGGAAGTGATCGCTTTGAGACAACCATGAAGCAGTTCAACGCATAAGTTGAAAAAAGTTCATTGAATGCTAAAGACTTTCGACATCTAAAATGTCTAAGTATTACGCGATCGCTCTCCTGGTTCCTAGTTGACGGACACAACTCAAATACCCTCACGTTCACAAACCCATCTTGTGCCCTAGATTGCTCCCGAATGGCCAGAAATTCGCCATCATAGAGACAGCGTGATTTAGTGGTGTGCGAGGCAGCAGCATGGCTCAGTTTCGGGTAACGGCTCCCTTTGAACCAACCGGTGATCAACCGAAAGCGATCGCTCAACTGGTGCAAGGGATTCAAGCAGGACATCGCTACCAAACCCTCCTAGGCGCAACGGGAACGGGTAAAACCCACACCATGGCCCGGGTGATTGAACAACTGGGGCGTCCTACCCTAGTGCTCGCCCACAATAAAACCCTCGCCGCCCAACTTTGCAACGAGCTGCGAGACTTTTTCCCGGACAATGCCGTGGAATATTTCATTAGCTACTACGACTATTACCAACCCGAAGCCTACATTCCCGTCACTGATACCTACATCGCCAAAACAGCCTCTATCAATGAAGAAATTGATATGCTGCGCCACTCCGCAACGCGATCGCTCTTTGAGCGGCGGGATGTGATCGTCGTAGCCTCCATTAGCTGCATCTACGGCTTGGGTATTCCGTCGGAATATTTGAACGCTGCCCTACCGTTTCGCGTGGGCATGGAGGTGAATCAACGGCAGATTCTGCGGGATCTGGCTTCGGTGCAGTATGAGCGCAATGATTTAGATGTGGGGCGCGGGCGGTTTCGGGTGAAGGGCGATGTGCTAGAAATTGGCCCCGCCTACGAAGATCGGTTGATTCGCATCGAGTTCTTTGGCGACGAGATTGACGCCATTCGCTACATCGATCCGCTTACAGGCGCAACCTTGCAGAGCTTAGAGTCTCTGAACGTCTACCCAGCTCGCCACTTTGTCACCCCCGACGATCGCCTAGATGAAGCCTGTGATGCCATTGAGCAAGAACTCAAGATGCGTCTGGCGGAGCTAGAGTCTGAGAATAAACTCCTAGAAGCCCAGCGCCTCGAACAGCGCACCCGCTATGACCTAGAAATGCTGCGAGAGGTAGGCTATTGCAACGGCGTGGAAAACTATGCGCGGCACCTAGCCGGCCGGGTGGCCGGATCACCGCCGGAATGTTTAATCGATTATTTTCCAGAAGACTGGCTGTTGGTGATTGATGAGTCCCACGTGTCTATTCCCCAGATCCGGGGCATGTATAACGGCGATCGCTCTCGGAAAATGACCCTAGTAGACCATGGCTTCCGGCTGCCCAGCGCGGCAGACAACCGTCCTCTGAAGGCTGAGGAATTCTGGGACAAGGCTAAGCAATGTGTGTTTGTCTCAGCAACACCGGGGGATTGGGAACTGGAGGTCTCCGAGGGGCAGGTAGTGGAGCAAATTATCCGCCCCACCGGCGTCCTGGATCCAGAAATTTTTGTGCGCCCCACCGAAGGACAGGTCGATGACCTTCTGGGAGAAATTCGGCTGCGGGTGGAGCGACAGGAACGCACGCTGATCACCACGTTGACCAAGCGCATGGCAGAAGACCTGACAGACTACTTTCAAGAGCGCGCCGTGCGGGTACGATACCTCCATTCAGAAATTAATTCTATTGAGCGCATTGAAATTCTTCAAGATTTACGCAACGGTCAGTTTGATGTATTAATTGGCGTCAACTTACTGCGGGAAGGGCTGGATTTACCAGAAGTATCCCTAGTTGCCATTCTCGATGCAGATAAGGAAGGTTTCCTCAGGGCAGCGCGATCGCTCATCCAAACCATCGGTCGGGCAGCACGACATATTGACGGCAAAGCTATTCTCTACGCCGATAACTTAACCGACAGTATGGCCTATGCCATCAGCGAAACAGAACGCCGCCGCGCCATCCAACAGGCCTACAATGAGAAACATGGAATTACGCCAAAACCGATTATCAAAAAGCAAGGCAACTCCATCTTGTCGTTCCTAGAAGTATCTCGACGCGTCAATGCCCAAGACTTGGAGGAACTCTATGAGCAGGCTTATGACTTACCTCTCGAAGATATCCCCAGTCTGATCGTCAAGCTAGAAACGCAGATGAAAGAAGCGGCTAAGAATTTAGAATTTGAAGAAGCAGCAAAATTCCGCGATCGCATCCGTCAACTGCGAGATAAGTTGGTGGGGCGGCGATCGCCCTCCCAAGACTAGTGCCCTCAGCCAGGAGACATCTCCCCCAGTCGATAGCCCTTACCATAAACCGTATGGATGAGCGGTGGTTCGCCATCATGCTCTATCTTGCGTCGCAGCAGGCGAATTTGGGCTGCCAGGGCATTACTGCTCGGACGTTCATCGGCAGACCACAGGTGTTGCTGAATCTGTTCATGGGTCAACACATCATTAGCATGGCGCATGAGGTAGGCGAGAAGCTGGCTTTCTTTTTCAGATAAATCAATGGAGCGATCGCCTCGATGGGCGACCTGATTGGCTAGATTCAGCACCAGATCATCCACTTGCAGCCGAGATGTAGGACTTGGCTCAAGGGTGGGCAGGCGACGCAGCAAGGCTCGCACCCGCGCCAACAGCTCCCGCAGCTCAAAAGGCTTTACCAGATAGTCATCCGCCCCAGCATCCAACCCCTCCACCCGATCATCCAAGGTATCTTTCGCCGTCAGAAACAGCACCGGCGTCGTATCACCCTGAGCCCGCAACTGCTGGCAAAGCTCCAAACCACTCAGAGCCGGTAACATCCAGTCAAGAATCAGCACATCATAGCCACCGGATTGGGCAAGCTGACTCCCCTCCAAACCATCGTGGGTGATATCCACCTGGTAGCCCTCCCGCGTCAGCACGCGACTGAGAGGGCCCGTCAAAGCCGGTTCGTCATCGACTAACAAAATTCGCATCGTCCCACCTCACAGCAAGCTCAGGCATTATCGTCAGCATTGGGTTCTTTCAGTGTACGCTACCCATTCACGGTCGTACTTTTGTGGATTAACGTGAGTTCGGGATAGAAAGGGGTGGAACAGATACAGTTGAAAGTACCTAATTCTCAACGCACTTAACCACCCCATGCTCAGTTTAGAAGCCTTGTTTTGCCATGTCGATGACTTCTGTCAACGGTTTACCCCCCAGTGGAAGCAGATCTTGTTAGGGAGCGGCGTGCAACAGCGCCAACGGTCTCGTCGTCTCTGTTTGAGCGAAATCATGACGATTTTGATTGCGTTCCATCAGTCGGCACACCGCAATTTCAAGTGGTTCTACACCCAACGGGTCTGCTGTGATTGGCGCGATGCCTTTCCAGGTTTAGTCAGCTACAACCGTTTTGTGGAGTGGATTCCGTCAACGCTCATGCCCTTATGTGCCTACTTACGTCATTGCTTTGGATCCTGCACCGGCATCAGTTTCATCGACTCAACCAGTCTCAAGGTATGTCACAATCGCCGCATTAGTGCCCACAAAGTCTTCAAGCCCTTAGCAGCACGTGGAAAGCGTCCGTGGATTGGTTCTTTGGCTTTAAGCTCCATCTGGTAGTCAATGAGCAGGGAGACTTGCTCAACGTTGTCCTCACCCCTGGCAACACCGACGACCGCAAGCCCGTGCCTAAACTCCTCCAACGCCTCTTCGGCAAAGTGTTTGGTGACCGGGGATACGTGTCGCAACCCTTGGCTCAGCAGTTACGGCAGCACTACGGGATTCAACTGTTCACCAAGCTCAAACGGAACATGAAGAATCGCCTGATGGTGCTAAGCGATAAGCTACTTTTACGCCGACGAGCCATTATTGAGTCCATCATTGATCAATTGAAGAACATTTCTCAGATCGAACATTCTCGTCATCGCTCCCCGGTCAACGGCTTTGTCAATGTGATCTGTGGACTGATTGCCTATTGCCACCAGCCCAAAAAGCCATCTCTATTGATTGACAAGGCTTTACCTGCGGATGCTTAACCCGAACTCACGTTGGATTAGTCTCAATCCTTTGATTCAAAAAGCTCAACCCTGATTTTCAGCGTTGAATGAAATCGCTAAGCAGAAATCCTTATTTTTGTAGGATGCATTAGCGATAGCGTAATGCATCTAAGCATTTCAAGGCAATGCGTTACGGCTTCGCCTAACAGCACGCTACGATATGGCTTATTTAGCCTATCTGTAGATCGTGTTCTATAGTTGTGACGTCATCAACCTTGTGTTATTCACGACACAAGCACCACTAGCAGAAACAGAGAAGGGTGAGGACAATCCCCACCCTCAGATGTTCAAGGTTGGCGCTTAACCGTTCAATCTACGCACCACCCCGTAGCTTATCAAGCACCGAGCGATCTTCTAGAGTTGATGTATCTCCAGACACTTCTTGACCAGAAGCAATCGATCGCAATAGACGACGCATAATCTTACCCGATCGCGTCTTAGGTAAGGCATCACTGAAGCGAATATCGCCCGGACGAGCGATCGCCCCAATTTCTTGCCCAACGTGTTTTTTCAGAGCCTTGGCTAATTCCTCCGTGGGTTCTTGGTCGCTCTCCAGGGTGACGAAGGCAACAATTTCATTCCCCTTCACCTCATCAGGACGGCCCACGACGGCAGCTTCCGCCACTGCTGGGTGGGACACTAAGGCAGATTCAATCTCCATGGTGCCTAAACGATGACCTGCGACGTTGATCACGTCATCCACACGGCCCATCACCCAGAAGTAGCCATCTTCATCCCGCCGGGCCCCATCCCCGGCAAAGTAGAGATACCGACCATCTTTGGGGGGAATATGCTCCCAATAGGTACGCCGGAAGCGATCGGGGTCGCCGTAGACCGTACGCATCATCCCTGGCCAAGGATGGCGAACCACTAGATAGCCGCCCTCGTTATCCGGCACCGAGTTGCCATCGAGGTCAACCACATCTGCCAAAATGCCCGGTAACGGTCGTGTAGCGGAGCCGGGCTTGGTGGGCGTTGCTCCCGGCAGCGGCGTAATCATCACACCACCGGTCTCCGTTTGCCACCAGGTATCCACAATGGGACAGCGTTCCTTGCCAATCACCGTGTGATACCACATCCAGGCTTCTGGGTTAATGGGTTCGCCCACAGTACCCAGAAGGCGCAGGGAGGACAGGTCACGAGCTTGGGGCAAGTCCGACCCCATTTTGATAAAGGCCCGAATTGCAGTGGGAGCGGTGTAGAAAATGGTGACGCCATATTTTTCCACCACATCCCAGAAACAACCCGGATTAGAAGGACGGGGTGCGCCTTCATACATCACGCTGGTAGCCCCATTCGAGAGCGGGCCGTAGACGATATAGCTATGTCCGGTAATCCAACCCACGTCTGCTGTACACCAGTAGACATCGGTATCCTGGAGATCGAAGATCCACTTCGTGGTCATATGGGCGTAGAGGTTATAGCCCGCTGTGGTGTGTACGACGCCCTTGGGTTTGCCGGTGCTGCCGGAGGTGTAGAGCACGAACAGTACGTCTTCACTGTCCATGGGTTCGGCCGGGCAATCTGCCGACACGGTGGGCTGAAGCTCGTGCCACCAATGGTCGCGCCCTGGCTGCATGTCAATGTCTTGCCCTGTGCGCCGCACCACTAGCACGTTCTCCACCGTCGGCACCGCACCGTCGGCGATCGCTCGATCCACCTGGGTTTTGAGGGGAACAATAGCATCTTTCCGCCATCCGCCATCCGCCGTCACCACTAGCTTAGCCTTCCCATCCGCTAAGCGATCGCGTACGGCCTCCGCACTGAAGCCACCGAAGACCACACTGTGGGGCGCGCCGATTCGAGCACAGGCCAACATGGCGATCGCCGCTTCCGGGATCATCGGCATATAAATGCCCACCACATCCCCCTTGCCCACGCCCAACTGTTTGAGCACATTGGCACATTGGCACACTTCTCGATGGAGCTGGGCATAGGTGAGAGTGCGGGAGTCACCGGGTTCACCCTCCCAAATTAGCGCCGCTTTATTCCGCCGCCAGGTGGTGAGATGGCGATCCAAACAGTTGTAGGATACATTAGTCTGCCCTCCCACAAACCATTGGGCAAAGGGAGGTTGCCAATCTAATACGGTGTGCCAAGGCTGAAACCAATGCAGCTCTTGCTCAGCCAACTCTGCCCAAAACGTTTGCGGATCTGCCTGAGCGCGATCGTAGAGCTGCTGATACTCATCGAGGCTCTTCACCTGCGCCTGGGACGAAAACTCAGCCGAGGGATAGAAAACCCGCTTCTCCTGTAAACCCGACTCAATTGTAGATTCTGACATAGCTTAAGGTTCCCAATGCGTAAGGTATGTTGTGCTCCGCACCATGGAGGCGTAGGCTACAGCACAACCCGTCTCATTAAAAACCATACGGTGTTTTTAGGGCCGGTAGATCGCGATCGCCCTTTTTCTTAACCGTTTGGCACAGTTAGACACAGTTGAGGACGGGCTCAGAGGTGAATCCTAGGAACCAACCCTTGTCCCAAACCCATCAGCCACACATCGCCTATGCAAACTGCGCGCCATCAAGTTGGATACTTGAGACGCGCAGTGATGGTTTCAGCCTAGGACACATACTGGCCCTCCCCAATGATGGCGATCGCTCACGCTGGGCCCAGCAGGGTGCTGGGGCACAGATGACATCGAAGTCCTAGGAGGCGCTAATGGGGGTGAATGGCAAAGAGGAGAGGCTGGGTTAAACCAGCTGCATTAATCGTCAGCGTGTAGGTTTGCCCCGGTGTAATATCAAACAACTCCACGCCCAGACGGCCTTCGCTAGACCGTTGAGCCGTCGCTTGGGCATCACCACCCTGCAACGTCAGGCTACCCTGACAAGGCAATTGCCCTTGGATACGGATCTGTCCCATATCCGCCTGATAGATCGTCGTCAGGGTTAGCACACCCATGGGAGTCAGCCACTGACGGGTAGCGGTGGGCTGGCTAGCCGACACATCTAAGGTCAACAGGTTCAAAATTTCCCGCGCCGCCAGCAGGGACAGGGCCATCTGCTGAGGCTGGGTAGCCGCATCATAGCTTTTAGGCAATCCAGTTTGATTAGCCAAGGTCATCGACTCAGACCGGGTAGGAGGCGCTAACACCAGCCCAGCCAGTTGGTTGAGGGTTCGGGCTTCGCCAGGAAACAGCATTTCCACAGCCTGCACCAGCTTGGCACCTTCCCGCAGCGAGAGTTGAACTACCGCTTGGCATTGGCTGAGCAGGGTGGCCAACACCCCCTCGGGCATGGCTACGGGAATATTGAGACGGTCTTTGAGCTGAGCCTCCCAAAACCCGGTGGGAACTAGGGCTGGAGTAGCTAAGTCTACAGGTTCAGCGGCATAATCACAGAGTTCGGACTCCCAGGGGAACAGGGGGGGGTTCTGTTCAATTTCTGACTGGAGCCGACGCTTTAACAGAGCATGGAAACGGTCTTGCACGACAGGTATATCTCCCAGTTCAAAGGATGTTTGCTCAAACAAACGGCGGCTCGATTCACTAAGGATCTCTAGCGTGGGGTCTATATCCTCAGAATCGAGGGGGTCTAAATGATTTGAAGACTGTGCATCCAAACTCCCAGATGGGTCAGAGCCAACCCCATGGCTCACATTCATCTCAGACGGGTTCATTGCGCTTAGGCTTGGTTCTTGCAACAGCCATGCAAGTAGATGTTTTATCGCTTCTGGGTCTTTATTCATGGGTTGATCCCGTTGCTCCGGATACTGCATCAGCGATCGCACGAGTAATTTTCAGGCATGGGATACAGCGATCGCCCAACGCCTTACAGCAGAACAGCTCCGTACCACCCCAAGGGCTAGCTGTTGCGAATTTCCCAGGCCAGTTCTAGCAGTTTTGACCATTGTTTGTGAAGTTGCGTGAGGGTACAGCCGAGGATCTGAGCGATCGCCCCATCCTCCACCTTGTCTTGCTTCAACTGCAAGAGTTCTGCCTGCTTCGGCGTAAGTTGTTCCTGCAGGCGAGCCCACTGCTGAGGCGTCAGACCAAAGTTGCGCTCTAAATCCGCCTCCAGCCACTGATGCACCAGTTCCCAATGATGGGATAGGGCAAAGCGAATTAAATGATATTTAAACCGCTGTTGTAAATAGTCGCGCTGGCGTGGCGTTAGTCCTAAGATAGCCTCAATCTCGCTGGCTGGCAGATCTTTCAACCGCAGAGAAAAATAGTTGGCACAGTCTTCCTGCTGCCGTTCTTCTAGATAGGCCATTAGTTCTTGAATGACCGTGCGCCGCAGAGAACTTTCATCGGTATCGGGCTCCCGCGCCACCATTTGTTCACGCACCTGCTGCAGGGGTGCCGTACTCCAACTGCGATCGCCCTCAGGACTACTACCCTCCGCCGCCTGCTCCATATCCACCATGGTTTCAGGAGGCTGCTGCTGGGAAAACGTCTGGGCCCGCAGAATAATCAACTGCTGACTGCGTCGCCCCGGCAGCGGAATTCGCCGTTTTCCATAGCGTTCGGTAAACGCCATATATTCCGAAAGCTCCAGCAAGCTACGCGGTCGATAATCGCTGGGCACCTGATTTTCCCGACGAAAGGCATTGAGCGATTCGATGTAAAACCCCTGCAGGAAATCTTCAATCAGCGTGAGCCGAGCCTGATAGCTAGACTGCACCTGGGGCGGCGTAATGTAGCGATAGATCACAGCGCTAAGGGTGCTGTGTAGCTCAACCCGTCCTCGCCTCGACCCCAAGCGATAGTATTTGAGGCATTGATTCAGCCGGTGCCGAGACAGCGTCACCATCCAGGTTTCAACTTCCCCCGAACGCTGAATGCGCTGACTCTCGGTGCAAATGCGATTCACTTCATGAGCTAAACGAAGTGACACCTCTCGACAGTTCTGAGCAGAGGCTTGGGTAGCATCCCGGAATTCTTGAAATAGCAGTTCAGAAATCGACCCCACGCTTTAGATGGTCTCCCCTGATTAGTGACCGTTTACTGTATACCCACTCCAAACCCGCTCCAAGCATAACCGAGCTAATCCAGCCTAGCAGTCCCCTAGATGCCCCACCTAGGGGTGATCAGGCGACAGGCCGTATAGCTGAATCAGACATGAGCTGGAGTGAGTCATTCATCGACAGAGATCTAGACCAGCGTTGCTGATGATTGAATCTAGCCTGGCTCTCACCAATCTGCTATCCTTCCATAGCTGAACTACATCTGCCCGCAATCCATCCCATCGTGCTGCGATGGATTGATGCTGCAATGTATCCCTGCAATGTATCCATGATCCAGTCTGCCCAGATCGGCATTTATGATGCCCATCCAGCATAAAACACTATTCTACGAAACGCCCGTATGGGTGATATGGAGTGTGATAAAACCCATAGCGATCGCCTCCCTAACCTTGGACAACCCAAATCCAGCCCTATCGGCAACCAGCTAAACAGCTAAAAACACCCGGACACAGGCCCCATTCCTGTCCCCATCACGGGCTTTAGATGGATCAACCACGCTTAATCCATCCAAGCCTTGGTGAAAAACACGCCAGTCGTCTAGCGCCTGCTGCAACCACTTGGCTGGGAGATCAGCCCCAAATGGTTTCAAGGTCAACGGAACGACGAGGGAACAACGGTTTAGACTAGGGAAACGGGGCTCTTGTTAGATGCTGTTGCGGATAGGCCGTTAAACTTTTATGGATTTAGACCAACAAATTCAAACGCTAGTTGACCAAGCTCCTAAGGATGGTCAGACACCTGCTGTGGTAGAGGCGATCGCGCCTGTACTGAAGCAGCTTGCTCAACGACTCAAGCGATCTGAGTATTACGTATTGCAGACCCTGGATCAAAATTGGGTTATCACAACCCTGAGTAGCCGAAATGAACCCAGTGTGGAGAAAAAGGTGATTTACGCATTCCCAACGTTGAATGATGCTGCGAATGCCCCATTTGCCTTTAAGAACCCACAATTGATGGCATTTCCCACTCCTGTTATCCATATTCTGTTCCAAGTTGCATCAATGAAAACCGTAGATAGCACAGTTTTTTTTGAAGAACCTGGCAATCTCTCAACTGGTACAGAAATCCGCCAGTCAGATCTACAAACCTTGGTTCAGGCCCAATTACAGCAATGGAAAAATGCCCAAATCATACCGCCAGATCTGGCGTGAGGAGTGGGCTAGAGGCATATGAGAAACTACGAACGGATAGACTAACTGTCGGGCTCTGCGCAATCTAAAGGTCGCGAACCAGAGTAGTACACCCTCTCTTACCTATGTAGCCATATCGTCTGAGTTCACCGTGAAACTACGGGGGCATCCGTAAAACTACGTTGAGCGTCGAAGCGATCGCCCTCTTAAACTGCCATGGATTAGATCATCAGCGACCCGGCACCGCCATCATGGTTATCTTAAAGCGATCGTCAAGCGATCGTCGCCTTAATGGCACCGTCTTAATACAGGCGTCGTAATACATAGTCTCCCAAGCTTGTCAGAGCTTGACGTTCGTCGGAAGCCGGCAGGCATTCTAAATGCTGGACTGCGGTTTGGGCATGGTGGGCGGCCAAGTCTCGCGATCGCTGAATGCCTTCGCTAGCCACCACAAGGGCGATCGCTTGGTCTAGATCACCTTCCTGGGCAAACTCACGTTCGATCAGCGTCTCTAAATAGGGTTTTTCTTCAATAGCATAGAGCACCGGAGCCGTCAGATTGCCGCTCTTCAGGTCAGAGCCAGCCGGCTTGCCAAGGGAATCTGCAGAGCCTGTAAAGTCGAGAATGTCATCCACGATTTGAAACGCCAGTCCTAAATGGCGGCCATAGTTATAGAAGTCATCAGCCCAAGCGGCAGACACCTCGCTCAGCACCGCCGCTGCCTTGGCACTGTTGGCAATCAAAGACGCGGTTTTGTAATAGCTCTTTTCTAAATAAGCGTCTAGGGACAGATCGGCCTCAAAGCGATTCAGCCCTTGACGAATTTCGCCCTCCGCCAAATCCATAATCACCTGCGACAGCAGTTTCACCACCTCAAGATTGTCTAGGTTCGCCAAATACCAAGACGACTGGGCAAACAAGAAGTCGCCAGCCAAAACCGCTATGCGATTCCCAAAACTGCTGTGTACCGTAGGAATACCGCGCCGCACCTCCGATTCATCCACCACATCATCATGAACCAGGCTGGCGGTGTGAATCATCTCAGTGATTTCGGCAAGGCGGCGATGGCGAGGGGTAATGCATCCATCTGCTGCAGAGGCCCGCGAGAGGAGCAGAACAATAGCAGGCCTCACACGCTTCCCAGATGCCCCAAATAAATGCTCTGCGGCCGCGTATAAAATTGGATGACGCGCACCAACCAACTGCTTCAAGTTCTCAGAAAGCAAACTCAGATCGGCTTCGACGGGGGAAAAGAGAGAAAGCGCTGAGGTCATGGGTAGGCTGAACCTGACTTTAGGTTACGAAATTTTACATATTCTATCCTCATTCTAAGTCAACGCTCCGGGTTGTAAATGATCTAGCTGCGATCGCCTTAGGGGTGCGATCGCTGAAGGGGTTGCCAGACCAAGTCTTTCCGTGAGCCACGATGTCTGAGTTGTCCCTTAGGATCCCTAACGGTCTCCCAGCAAACAACGAATGCTGTCCCTTAGATCTTTCGATGATGCAGATTCAGGTGCTAGCGATCGCCCATCCAGCCCTATCTTCCTAGCAAACGATCGCTCCCCATTCAAAGCCTCCTACTCTCCCAAGCGATTGCCCTTGCCTATTCTCCCCTCCCAAGCTCACGGACTCCAGACCAGGAAGCATCACCCTAAGGCTCTTCATAACCCTTGGAGCAAGAATCGGTAAACCAACGCTTGTACGTCCCATATCATCCTCAGTACCCAACCCATTCCCGAGGTTTTAGCGCATTCTAATCCGCGAGTCATTCAAGAGCGCTAACCGTCTGCCCGACATAGATCGCCATCAGCAACTGGCCAGCACTTTACTAGTACTTTGGTACCAAAACACTCACTTATCACACCTCCGTATTTATACGCATCCGTTCTGGGATCTCATCACTCGTAGAACCCTGTGCAAAATCGACAAAATCCTGAACAGATGTCTTGTTCGAGGTTTGTATCTTTTTGTAAAGTGACATGAAAAAGAGTCCTAGATCAACGGAGATCCTGTGTTAACCTAATAAGTAAGGATTCAAAAGCTTTATACCAGTGTTAGGTCGAGCTACCCAAAACTTATGGGACTGATAAATTGCTGAAGACATTTGTCTAGCAGTTTGTTTGTACCGATGCAGTTCCGTTGTAGCTTTGATGGCTGGAGCCTCAAAAAGATGAAGAAGACGCATACTCTCCCTGGCATGAGCTGGTGAGCCGTATTTGCGCAGGTTTCGACCCACTTTATCGGTCTGGGCGATCGCCTAGGTACTGGATATACATAGCATTAAGAACCTTGGGCGTTGTTGCTGTTGATCAGTCCACGCCTGCTTTTGCATATTCGTAAAACCTATTTTCCACCTATGTCTTCTGGGCGTGGGTTGCTTTCCTGCTTCTGAACTCCTCTGACGCTACCGGGCTACTGCTATGACTTACAACAGTGTTCCTCTCATCATCCCTGCCCTAGCAGCGGGGTATCTTTTGGCTATCTATTTGCTCTTGCGTTTGGTCAGCCGCCTTCGCGCTTAGGTTGCGCCGAGAGCGATCGCTCTCCTTCCGCTATGTCATCTCAAGCATTTGCAACCTCAGGCATTCACGGATCATGTCTAGTCATCATCCGGTGCCATAGAGGTCAAGTTGCCTTGAGCCAATAGCGTTCATCCTGGCTATCGAAGGAAACCCAGGCGAGCCATGGTTTGCGCATCGATGGTTTGGTCAATGAACTCAGTGATTTCTCATTAAAAACTCATGCATCGGGTTGCAGGCAGTGGCACGCTGAAGCTAGGGAAACGAACACAAGGGAACCATAATCCCGGGTGTACAGATACTGCCCTGACTTAGCTTGTATTCAGCAGCGGACTCTCAGATGCAACCAAAGGGTAGCTTGGCAAAGCCGATCATAATCTTGATCGGAGTTGGTGTCGGTCTTGGGCTATTGCTCCACACACCACTTGGAGCCTTGCTAGACTACCATGCCTTGGTGCATCAGTTGAATCATCTGGGCCGTTGGGCAGTTTTACTCTTTATTACAGGACATATTCTCGCAGCAGTCTTCTCTATTCCTGGAACCGTGCTGGTGATTGCGGGCGGGGCCATTTTTGGGGTCTGGTGGGGTACGGTGTGGTCAGTGATGGGCGCAACGTTGGGGGCGATCGCTGCCTTTTTGGTCGCGCGTCATCTTCTAAGAGATCGACTGATGCGACGAGTCGGTCACCATCCGCTGCTCACCTGGTTTGATCGACTCAGCGATCGCCAAGCCCTCTCCTGCGTTTTAGCCATTCGCTTCACGCCGATTTCTCCCTTTTGCCTCGTGAACTTTCTTCTGGGGTTAACACCACTGTCCCTCAAGCCCTACGCCTTTGGCACGCTCATTGGCATCATTCCCGGCACCCTCGCCTACACCTGGCTGGGCGTGACAGGATACACAGCCTTGGAGGGTGGCAGTGTACGCCCCTTTGCTGCGGCCTTAGTGGGTCTAGCCGGTTTATCCCTATTGCCCCTCTGGATGCAGCGCCGAGGCTCTGCACCACGCTGAGGCAAGCTACCCCACTCTGGCCTTACAATGCCCATTGGGCGATCGCATCACGGCATAGTCTAGGACTGTTCGAGCAATCCCCACTGTTGTGTTTGGGTAGAGGCATTCAGCAATGACCGTACAAGCTCCAATTCCCGTAATCGTAAATGGCGCAGCCGGCAAAATGGGGCGCGAAGTCATTAAGGCGATCGCCCAAGCCGACGACATGACCCTCATCGGTGCTATTGACCGCAATCCTAGCCTCACAGGGCAAGATGTAGGCGAGGTCGCAGGCTGCGGTGCGCTAGAAATCCCCATCCTGCCAGATATGGAGGCCACCTGTGCCATGGCAGCTCAGGAAAAGCAACTGCCGGTGATGGTTGATTTCACCCATCCCAAGTCGGTGTATGAGAATGTGCGGGCAGCGATCGCCTACGGAGTGCGGCCCGTTGTGGGCACCACGGGGCTATCGGATCAGCAGTTGCAGGATCTGGCCGACTTTGCCGATAAGGCCAGCACCGGCTGCTTGGTCATCCCCAACTTTTCCATTGGCATGGTTCTGCTGCAACAGGCCGCCATCCAAGCCTCGAAATATTTCGACCACGTCGAGATTTTAGAACTACATCACGACCAAAAAGCCGATGCCCCTAGCGGCACAGCCATTAAAACGGCTCAAATGTTGGCAGAACTCGGTAAATCCTACAATCCCCCTAAGGTTACGGAAACCGAAACTATTGCTGGCGCACGCGGAGGCGTCACTGACGAAAATATTCGCATTCACAGTATTCGCCTACCGGGTTTAATTGCTCATCAAGAAGTCATGTTTGGCGCACCAGGACAGATTTATACCCTGCGTCACGACACCAGCGATCGCGTCTGCTATATGCCCGGTGTTTTGCTAGCAATTCGTGCCGTCACTCAACTTAAATCCCTGGTTTATGGGTTAGAAAAAATCCTCTAACACCACGATAAATGAGCGGTCAATTTATTCTAGATGCAGCTTTATTCCATCACCATGAATAGCCGTAGACCGATCATCAAACAAAAAAAATGCCTGACCTCATAAGCCCCCAAGGTCAGGCATGAATTGAATTAGAGAAGCTTTCCAGTTGAGTTGCAATAACCTAAATGCCCCCTGGTTATTGCTTCGCTTGGTGCGTTCTCCAGATTTGAATCTATTCTCTATCGGATAGCGGTGAAAAGCGTCCCAACTTCTACCGAACTTCAGGCTTCTAAACGTCTCAACCTCATCCATAAACCCGTATATTCACTCTATTTTCTTCCTATATGTTGAGAGATCAAAAAACTCTCGCCAAGGAAAAATAGATAGGAGCGATCGCCCCCTAAAAGCGCCAGCAGATCGGAGGTCACAAGAGGTCACAAGAACACAGCATCCACAACAGGCCCACCCATAGACAACATCTCAGAGCCTAAGCTGGCGGATCCAGCCCAGCCGGACTGGACAAAGCCCTGGTGAACCGCTTCAAGATGGCGGCAACTCATACTGGTCAACAATGCGCTTGGCATAGTCTGGCACGTGGGCCTCCAATTTCTCAGGATGCTGGCGCTTGGTGTAGAGATAGTTGCGGGTGAAGTGGGAATCGATGGAGAAGCGGGCATATTCCAACCCCTTCGGGCCAATGCGCTCAATCACCACGCCCATCAGCTTCGCCGCCCACATGGGCAAGGTGACGCCCTTATCGTAGGCGGGGATACTTTGCTGCACCGCAGCGCGGCGATCGCCCTGGGACATCACTGGCT
>DATNRH010000273.1 GCA_036703605.1 Candidatus Obscuribacterales bacterium
GTCGCATAAAAGCTTTTCATGACGCTCATGTGGCGGTTGCTCTTCTGCGCTGCGCAACATGATTGGGGGCTTTGCTGTAAGGCATGTAAAAAATATGCCAGCCAGAGCGGTAATATCGGACCTTAAATCTCGGTGCCCACCTGCCAAATCCTGACACTCCGGCAGCATTATAAACTCATTCCAAAACATCTCCCCTTCTTCGGTGAGCGCTACAGTCTGCCTTGAGTCAAATGATATGCCAAAATCCAAAATATAGGGATGGTTTATGTTCCCATCCTTAAGAATTATATTTGTAGGCTTCAGGTCCCGATGCCCAACATCAAGCTTGTGGCACAATTCTATCGTTCTCGTTATTTGTAGTGTTATTTTAACTGCGGTCTGCGGTGTTGTGGGTGCAGAACTATTGAGCCATGAGTCAAAACGATCTCCCAAAATATATTCCATTATTAGAAAGGGCTCCGCGTCGTTATGATCAATAAACGATTCATATAGTTCAGGAACTTTTGCCCCAAATCTTTTAAGTTTTGCTAAAGTTTCACCCTCTTGACGCAGCCTAGCCCTAGCCTGCTCATCGAAACGCCATTTATCTACTATCCTCTTGAGGACAGCTAGTTTCCCAGTGCTGCGGCTTCTCACCTTGGTAACCACGCCTTGTCCCCCGCGTCCAATTTCCTCTAATTCATCCCAATCGTTGACCCAAGGAGTTTGCATTTTCATTTTGTCTAAAAGCTAATTTTTAAATCCAGCCAATAAGATTGGAAGCAGCTTCTACACCAAAAGGGAACGGGTCCGCGAGCCCTGAGTGAGATTCTGTGGGCTCCCACGCTTGAGGCGTGCCAAGCTCTCTGCCGCTGTGCTAAGGCTTCATGCGGATGCTGAAGTTCAAGTACACGTGTGGAGCGCGCGAGCTCACCGACTTGGTGATGCGCGCCTACTTCCACAGCGAACGGGCCCGCCGCGACCGCCTCAAGGATTCGCTGCTCAACAGCCTGTGGGCAGTCCTCGGCTTTGCACTCGTGCTGTGGTTCCACGATGGCATGTGGGCCCCCTGGTGGGTCTATCCCATCGCCTATGCCGCAGTCTGCTTTCTGGTCTATCAGAACTTTCCCTACAATACGGCGAAACGCATTAAGGGCGAGGCGCGTAAGGCACAGAAAAATGTGCCGGCCTACGAGGTGAGTTATCGGGTGGGGGACGGCAAGTTCGACCTGTTCGCTCAGGACACCGGATTCATCTCCCAGATCGAGGACATCGTTTGGGTGGGACGCGACGAGCACTATCTGGAAGTCTCCCTGACCGACAAAAGGCACCACGCCATACCGCTGACGGCCTTCGAAAATGAGCAACAGATCGAGGCGCTTCTCGCAGCTCTAGGCAATCCACCGCTTCGCGATCTCAGCGATCACTCGGACTGGGTTCCCATGCCCACCGAGACCCAGTTGAAGAAAGGCATTCGGATGTCCCTGCTGCCATGGTGCATCATTGCCGTCTGCGGCACTTTGCTCGGCCTAGTAGTGCTGGTAGTGAACATCCATGCCGTAGGGTTTGACGGGGTAACCAATCCTCTGGGCTACATTGCGGTGGGCATGCTGGTGTTCGGGTTGATCTCGGCCGTTGTGGTGATGCGGTGCTGGAACAAATGAGGGCTTCTGTGAAGAAAGATGAAATCTCCTAAGAATTCCCTAACGGCCGTGTCTTAGGGGTATGATTACGCTCCCATTCCTGAAATTGCCCGGTTTTACGCCGACTTCCTGCCTGACGGTGGCCGCCATCGGTTCGGCGGTCCTGATGCCGCTGGCTGATGCCAAGGACGTGGACAAGGCCTCGCAGACCGCCGAAGAACGACTGAGCCCGGAGCAGGTGGTCGAGGACCGCAAGGTCCGCATCATTGAGTTGGTCGATCCCAAGGCCGAGGGACGCATTCAGATGCGCGTTTTTTTCGATGGTCGTCCAGCCGAAGTGGAGGTGCAGGTTGAGCCCATCGCCAAGGAGGAAGTGGCACCCGAGCCGGCCAAACCAGTCGAGGGCCGTGAAATTGTCCGGCCCATCGGACGGGTCGCCCCGGTTGAGGAAGCCGAGCCCCAGACCGAGGCCATCCCCGAGAAGCACGCTGAACACAAGGAGGTC
>DATNRH010000274.1 GCA_036703605.1 Candidatus Obscuribacterales bacterium
ATAGCGATGCCATTCACGGCGGCTTCAATTAACGCCAACTGGCGTTGTAAGGCAATTTCGGTGTTGTGACGTTCGGTGATGTCTTGATAGGTGCCCAGAACTCCAATGACATCGCCGGCCAGATTATGGAGGGGCAGTTTATTGGTTTCTACCCAGATGATCGTACCGTCCTGTTGGTACTGAGTTTCGATAATGCCAAGGTTAGCCTTGCCACTCTCGATGACGGCGCGATCGTTGGTGCGATAGTTTTCCCCTTCCGTTGCGCCCCAGGGTAGATCCAAGTCAGTTTTGCCCACCAATTCTGAAACGGAACTGAGGGCTGCATTTTGGAGAAAGCGCTGGTTGCCCCCGAGGTAGTTGGAGGTTCGATCTTTCCAAAATACCGAGATGGGTACGGTGTCCAAGATAGTTTGCAGAAATTGTTGGGATTCTTGCAGAGCGACTTCATAGCGCTTGCGATCGCTAATATCTACCACCACACAGACACAACTGCTGTCATCATGGGACAGCATTGCCACCCCAATCAGCACGGGAACCAGAGACCCGTCTTTATGGCGGTAGACCTTTTCCCAGGGGGCAATGGCACCGAAACGCTGGAGGTGGGCGATCACGTCTTGGTTTTGGGTCTGATACTCTGGTGGAGTTAGATGCGCCCAGTTCATGTGGTTTGCCTCTAATTCCTGGCGGCTATAGCCCAACATATCCAAGAAGTGATCGTTGGCATCACTGATGTGGCCACTGAAGTCAGTGAACATCATCCCCACTACATTTGACTCAAACACCTGCCGAAAGCGGACTTCGCTTTCCCGGAGGGCTTGTTCTGCTTGTTGGCGATCGCGAATATCGTGGAAGATGGCTTGGGCAATGGTTTCTCCTCCCACGTCAATCACGGAGGCGGTGGACTCTACAGGGATCCGCTGCCCGTCTCGCCGCAGGAACTCAAGGCTTAAGGTTCCTAAGTGTTCCCGATTAAGCAGAGCTTCAAAGGCTTTCATTAATGTGGGCAAGGTTTCTGGTGGGTGGATCTGGGTGAAGTGCATCCCCACCAACTCGTGGCGGTCATATCCCACTAGATCGACGGCTTTTTGATTGGCTTCAATGAAGTATCCCTCGGTATTGGTTAGCAAAATGGCATCGCTAGCTCCCTCCATCAGGGCGCGGTAGCGAGCTTCGCGGGCTTCCAGTTCAGCAGTGCGCATAGTCACCCGAGCTTCCAGTTCGGCATTGAGCCGAGCCAATTCCAGTTCTGCTTGCTGGCGATCATGAATTTCGTCTTGAAGCTGTTGGTGGCGAGTGGCCTGCTGGAGGGCGATCGCCAATTGTGTGGAGAGCGATCGCAGAAACTCAACCTCCGTCGGCTGCCATTCACGGGGCTGTCGTTCAGTCACATTCAGCAGACCCCATAGCTGGTCTCCACAGCGCAAGGGCACCAAGATCTTGGCCCGGGTCTGGAGCCGAACCAGCATGTCGCGGTGACAGTCCGACATCTCGGTGGCGTAGATATCGGGCACCACTCGAATGTGCCCCTGGCGATAGATCTCGAATTGGGTTTGCTGCAAGCAGGTGTCGGCAATGCGCTCCCCCAATAGGGATAGATCAGATTGAGTGGACTCGGCCACCACCACCGTCACCCACCCTGCCTCAAACCGCCAGATGTTGACGCGATCGCAGTTGAGGATGCTCCGTACTTGCTGCGCGGTGGTATCTAAAATGGCCTGAACATCTAAGGATGCCAAAATTTGGGAGGACAACCCGGTCATGAGGCGATCGCGCTCCGCCTGCACCTGAATGGTTTGGGTGCGCTCTGCCACCTGCCGCTCCAGTTCCACCGCCCGAATTTCTAACAGCGAAATCCGCTCTGCTTCTAAGCGGGTTACCTTTTTCTCTAGCACCTCTGCTAGGTTGTAGAGCTCTAGGGGGTTAAAAACCTGCAGCAAGCTGCTTTGGGTGACAATGCCCAGCAACTCTCCCTGCTCTCCGGCCACGATGACCCGGCGAATCCACTGCTGTTCCATCACCTTCTGCACCGTCCACAGAGATTCTGTGGGCGTGATGGTAAACACCGGACTACTCATCACCTCCCGGGCTAAGGTTGTGGGTAAATTGAGCTCTAGGGCTTGAAACTGGACAAGATCACGCTCGGTTAGCAGCCCTACTGCTCGGTGAAAGGGGGCATCAGCACTACCGCCAGGGATAGTAATCACCACGGAACTCACCCGCCGCTCGGTCATCAGACGAGCAATTTCTAGCATGGAACTGTCGGGTGAGGCACGGAGTACTGACGAGGTCATCACTTCCTGCACCATCCGCAACCGTAGTAAATCTACAGGGCGAGTCAGTTGTCGTAGGCTTTCATGGGTGACAAGGCCAATTAGGCAATCCTGATCGTCCACGATGGGCACGTGGCGAATGCGATGCTGTTGTAACAGGTTGATGGTGGTGAACAAATCTATCAGATCTGATTCCCGCAGGGTGATCACCGGCTGAGTCATCACCTGGGCAATGGGCAACTGATCGAGAGGCTGCTGCTGGGCACTGAGACGCACAACATCTCGCTCAGTTAAGATACCCACCACCCGATCCTGATCCACTACGACCACACAACTGGAACGGGCCTCTATGTGCAGGGTATCGCCTGGGGATTGCCCGCGATCAGAACTGCACTGGGCGCGCACCCCACTCATGGCTGCGATCGCAGCCTGCACCGTCGTGTTAATGGATACAGCTAACGGCTTTTGAACCGTTGCTGCGGTTAAGTTCGTATGGACAAAACTAACCGGATGACTACACATGAAGGGGGTACCGTCAAGAATAAAAGCTCTTTCTACTATAGCCAGGCGTAATCTAGGAGAAACCTCAATGTTTTGAGTAAAAGTTGTAATTTATCTAAACATTTCTGAGGCTAAACGTCTCAACGGCACGTTAACGATTCACAACACTAATGATTCATCGCACTCATCGATGATGCCGTCATGGTTTTGAACCTCAAGGCATTGAATTTACCGTAACTTGAGTTTGGGATAAGCTGAAAGCTTCATTCTCTCGTGGACTAAGATCTTGATTTTTTCAGGCAACACGTTGAAAAATCTCCTTAACCCGAACTGATGTTACCGTATGGACGATGTCACTCCATGACTATAGCGTAGAGAACTTAGCTTGCGCATCCTATCGGATCAGTTCTAGCTTTAGGCCGTTTCTAGCCAGTCAAAAATACTGTCGAGCTGCTCTAGAGTCACCAAACCATATTGCCAAAGCACCATGGGCAACAGGTGAGGAAGTTGCCCATTCAATTGTCGCAGAGCAGTGGCGATCGCTGCATCGGAAAGGTCAAGGTCAGCTTGGAGGAAGCGAATAAGTTTGGATTGAAGGGGATTCATGGGAGGGGCCGTCAGAACTAAGGCTAGTATAGGTAGGTTTGTAGCGCAGGAGTAGGGGGAAGATACGGTTTTAGTCCCAATAATAATTTTATATCTCCGTATATTTCTGTAGAAACTTTTGCCTCAATAGATACCATGCTATGTTTCCTGCAAGTCGTTACATCAGCGATACACTTCGTAATAGCTGACGATGGAGATCTAGGTACATGACAGAACAACGCCTCCAACACCGAGATGGCGATTACGATGTGGTGATCATTGGCAGCGGCATTGGTGGGCTAGTGGCAGGGGCGCTGCTGGCTCGCTATGGCAAGTCGGTGGTGGTTTGTGAAAGCCACAGCATTGCCGGTGGGGCAGCCCATAGCTTTGAGCGTCAGGGCTTTCAGTTCGACTCGGGGCCGTCTTTTTACTGTGGGCTGGGCGATCGCGCCTCCATCAATCCGCTCCGTCAGGTTCTGGATGTTCTGGGTGAATCCTTAGAGGCGATCGCCTATGACCCGCTGGGGCATTACCATTTTCCCGATAGGACGGTGCCGATCTATGGCGATGGCGATCGCTATCGAGCTACCCTGGCCGCCGTCACCCCCCAAGGTGCCCAGGAATTTGCCGCTTTTGAAGCTCGTTTACTGGCGCTGTATCAAGCCCTGCGTCCAATTCCCACCCTGGCTCTTCGAGCCGATTGGCATCTGGCGCTGACCCTGCTCCGTCGCTACCCCGGCGCGTTGCTGAATCTCCTGCCCCATCTGGGAATTCTGCAATCCTCCGTGGGCCAGGTGATGGATCGCACCGTGCGCGACCCTTGGGTGCGGCGATTGATTGATCTGGAATGTTTTCTGCTGTCGGGTCTGCCAGCTCACGGGACAATTGTGCCGGAAATGGCGGTGATGCTGGGGGAGCGATCGCACTCCCAGGTGGACTATCCCAAGGGCGGCAGTGGGGCGATCGTGCAGGCGCTGGTGCGGGGTCTACAGCGTTGGGGAGGAGAGCTGCGGCTGAATACCCATGTGCAAGAGATCTTGGTTCAGCAAGGACGGGCTGTTGGCGTAGGGCTGAAACGCGGTGGTGAGATTCGCGCTCGGACGGTGATTTCCAATGCCACGATTTGGGATACCTACCGGTACCTGCTGCCCCCGGATGCGGTACTTGAATCAGTGCGGCAGGCGGCTCTGGACACTCCTGCCGTCCATAGCTTCATGCACCTGCATTTGGGAATTCGCAGCCAGGGGCTAGAGTCGTTGACGGGACATCACGTGGTGGTGCAAGACGGCCCAGACCTCACCCAGCCAGGTCAAACCTGCATGATCTCGATTCCCTCGGTGTGGGATGCCAGTTTGGCTCCCGCTGGTCATCATGTGATCCATGCCTATACCTTGGAACCCTATGAGCCTTGGCGATCGCTTTCCCCAGATCAATACAACCAGCGCAAACAAGACCGGTCTCAAGTGCTCTACCGGGCCCTAGAGCGGGTGATTCCTGACTTGGGCGATCGCTTGGTCTTGGAACTGATCGGCACCCCCCGCACCCATGCCCGCTTCCTGCGCCGCCATCAGGGTACCTACGGGCCGGCAATCGCTGCTGACCAAGGGCTATTTCCCAGCACCCATACTACAATTCCCGGTCTATACCGCGTTGGCGACAGCACCCTCCCCGGCATTGGCATTCCCGCCGTCGCCGCCTCTGGTATTCTCTGCGCCAATACGCTAGTATCATCCTCCCAGACCGCTGACCTACTGGCTGGTCTGTCTTCTTGATCTCTACCTCCATCTATAACCACCCATAACTGCCTTGTTCACCCCCATAATTGGCGAACTAGCCGCCCTCACCGCCGCCCTAATCTGGGCTGTGGCCTCTTCTATCTACGCCAGCCTTGGCAAACAGGTATCGCCTCTAGCGCTGAACCTGTCCAAGGGTCTCGTGGCCGTCACCCTGGTCGGTCTGACCCTGGCTGGTCGCGGCACCTGGCCCGATGTGCCCGGTTGGGCGATCGCTCTCTTGCTCCTCAGCGGCGGTATTGGCATTGGCCTGGGAGACACCGCTTTCTTCACCTCCCTAAACTGTCTAGGGGCAAGGCGGGGGCTGTTGCTGGAATCCCTCGCACCCCCCATGGCTGCCTTGATTGCCCTGATGGTTCTGCAAGAATATCTGCCCCTAGCTGGCTGGCTGGGTATTGGGCTCACCGTCGGCGGTGTGGCCTGGGTGGTGGTGGAGCGCACTCCCAGCACGCCGCAGTTCCAAGCTCGGCCTCGGCGGGGCATGATTTTTGGATGTTTGGCTGCTCTTAGTCAAGCTAGCGGCGCGGTGCTCTCGCGGGCTGCTCTATCCGGCAGTGAGATTGATCCGCTGTGGAGTACTTTCCTGCGATTGGTGGGCGCTTTGCTGGCGCTGGTTATCCTGGTGGCGGTGCGCCAACAGCAGGGGGAGGTGGTAGCCCTAGGGCGATCGCGACGGCTGGCTCTTACCGTCGCCGTGACCGCTTTCTTCGGCACCTATCTAGCCATCTGGCTGCAGCAAGTTGCCCTGAAGTTTACCGCTGCGGGTATTGCCCAAGCGTTGGGGGCTACCAGTCCCCTGTTTGTCATTCCCATTGCGGTTTGGATGGGCGATCGCGTTAGTTCTCGGGCTCTACTGGGTATGGTGGTGGCGTTGGGCGGCGTATGGCTGCTGTTTGCGGCTCGTTAGCCCGTCAGGTGCCTTGGGGAGAGCGATCGCCCTCTAGTACTTGATGGAAATAGTTGACAATTTCCCGCACCACGCCGCTCTTGCCGCGACAGTCCAGCATGAGAATTTCGCCCGCCAGCGCTCCGGCACTGTTGAGATCTTGGACAATTTTGGTTAATCCATGGCCCATATAGCCCGTGATGATCACAATCAGATCACAACGGCTAATCTTGGCTTTGACCTTACTGCTACTGGTGCTGACTTCTGTAAAGGGCGGGATTTCAACGCAGTTTTTAACCTTTAGACCATAGCTATCAGATAACGTTTGAAGGACGCCTTGGCGGGTGCTGGAGTGGCCACCGACTAGGGCTACGCTGTAGGTAGAAAGATCGAGAGTGGGCGGGTCTGGTGCAGGATCGGTTGCTGGAACTGGCGCATGGGTTAGGTGGGCTTCATAGTAGGTGAGCAGTGCTTTGAGGGATTCGATTTGTTCCTCTTGCTCTAGGGTCTTGAGCTGCAGGTCATCATAGTCTGACGTGAGGCGATCGCACTCATGGCGAAGCTGTTCATTATCTTGGCGTAGATGCTGGTTTTCGTCGTCAGCATACTGTTCAAATTCCTGAGTTTGACGAAGTTGCTGATTATCCTGCCGTAGGCGGTGGTTTTCCGTATCAGCATGTTCGGCATATTGCTCAAACTCCCGCGCATCTTGCCGGAGGCGATCGCATTCCTGGGTGAGGCGATCGCATTCCACGAGTAGATGATCGCGCTCAGCGGTCACCGTTTCTAGGGACTCGAGAAGAAAAACCTCCCGGCGATCGCGCCGCTTATTTTGGCGAATCGTGCCGGTCAGGCGGCTTGTGTGGGATAGCGTGCGCGAAAGGGTCGTTGTGACAAAGCGCCCCCAGCGTGACAGAACTCGTTTCATGGTGCCCTATCCTAGCGAGATGGGAGTAGCACTGTCAGGTAGACAACATTGGTTCCCATTTCTGACCAGTCTGCCACAAACCTCCTAGAATGGTCATCACCCATGACGCAACTAGGGGGATGGACGCGCCCGAGAACGGGTAATTTGCACGCTCAGAGCAATTACCGGTATCAGTCCCACCAGCAAGATGGCCAACGCCGGGGCCGAAGCTTCCACCAGCCGTTCATCTGCTGCATAGCGATGCACATAAACCGCCAGGGTATCAAAGTTAAACGGACGGATCACCATGGTGGCAGGCAGCTCTTTCATGACATCCACAAACACCAACATAATTCCCGTCAGCAAACCCCCAGACATCAGCGGTGCATGGACTTTCAGCAATGTGCGACTTGGGGTTTGTCCTAGGCTGCGGGACGCATCATCTAGAGTGGGTTTAATTTTAATTAAGCTGGATTCTACAGCCCCAAAGGAGACGGCTAAGAAGCGCACGAGGTAGGCAAAAATCAGGGCAGCGATGGTGCCGCTTACCAATAGTCCTGTGGAAATATCAAAAAGCGATCGCATTTGGGCATCGAGCCAGTTGTCAAACCGAGCGACGGGGATGAGCGTACCAACGGCAATGACGGAGCCGGGAACGGCGTAGCCCATGGCTGCTAGTCTTGTACCCAAGCGCATTCCCCAGCTCGGCTTCAGCCGCACCCCATAGGCCATGATGATCGAGAGGGCAATGGCGATCGCTGCCGTTAGGGTTGCCAAGATCAGGCTATGTTGCGACAGTTGCCAGAAGTTACGGTTTACCGTGCGTTCTAGGTTGTTCAGGGTCATGTTGGTAAACAACCCGACGGGGATCACCAAGCCCAATAGCACCGGTACTGTACAGATGGTCATGGCCAGGAGCGATCGCCAGCCCTTTAGATGGTAGGTGGAGAGGGTTTGGTTGCGGCCGACCGTTTGGTAATATCTGGCCTGCCGTCGTGACCAGCGCTCTAGCAAAATTAGCCCAAAGACAAACAGCAGCAGGCAGGTAGCTAACTGGGCTGCGGCAATGCGTTCACCCATACTGAACCAGGTGCGATAGATGCCGGTCGTGAAGGTTTCGACGCCAAAGTGCTGCACGGTGCCAAAGTCGTTGAGGGTCTCCATGAGGGCGAGGGAAACACCAGTGGCGATCGCTGGCCGAGCTAGAGGTAGTGCCACTGTGAAAAAACTTTTCCAGGGGCCCCGTCCTAGGGAGCGACTGGCTTCCATTGTACAAAGGGCCTGATCAAGAAAGGCGACCCGCGCCAGCAGGTAGACATAGGGATAGAGAACCAAACTGAGCATGACGATCGCCCCCCACAGCGATCGCACGTTGGGAAACCAGTAGTCGTTGGTGCTAGACCAGCCAAACCAGAGACGCAGCGTCGTTTGCACTGGGCCAAAATATTCAAACACATCGGTGTAGGCATAGGCGAGCAGGTAGGCTGGAGCCGCCAAGGGCAACAGCAGCGCCCACTCAAACAGCTTGGCTCCTGGGAATCGACAGAGGGTGACCAGCCAAGCCGTAGATACACCGATCCCAAAAACCCCAATCCCCACGCCGATCATCAGCCAGAGAGAGTTGAGAACATAGCGCAACAGCACTGTATCCACGAGATGGCTCCAGACGTCTCCAGTGTTGGTGAAGATACTGCTCAATACCACTAGGGTCGGTGTGGAAATTAAGAGAGCGATCGCCATGACTGCCATCGTCCAACCCTGAGATGGCAACGCTTTTGCCCAACTGAGCAGACTGGAAAGGTCAAAAGAAGATGAAGTTTTAGAAGACACCGGGATATAACTTGCTATGCTTAATGAGAATGACTTTCAAAATACTGTACACTATACAGCAAGATACCGATACAGTCATTGTGCTTATGGGCATTTCTGGCTGTATGCGCGGTTTTGGCAGCAATCGCTTGGAATGACATATCCATTTCTTCTAGGCGGATGATCACCTGGGCGATCGCTGCCTGCGGACTGCGACCTATTGACTGCGGCTCACTGACTACGACTTTCTCTTTCCCATTATTCAAGTATTAACTCTTTACGCTATGGTTTCTTTGTCCCAGCATCAACGGCTGTATCCTGCTTCAACGTCATCGACAGCCATTGTCCAGCTTAACGATCTCACCAAATATTTTCCACGATTGACCAATCCAGCTGTAGAGTCAGTGAGTCTAACGTTGGAGCAGGGAGAACTGTTAGCCTTGCTGGGCCCCTCCGGTTGTGGAAAAACCACTCTACTGCGTCTGATTGCCGGATTTGAACACCCGGATGCCGGTCAGGTGGCGATCGCTGGTCAGACGGTCTCGGGTGATGGCTGCTGGCAAGGGCCAGAACGTCGCGGCATTGGCATGGTGTTTCAAGACTACGCTCTGTTTCCCCATCTCACGGTGTTTGACAATATTGCCTTTGGCCTACCCGCCACCCGAGGTAAGGCCAAAATGGAACGGCGGCGGCGGGTGGTGGAAGCGATAGCTCTGGTGGGTCTCGATGGCATGGAGCAGCGTTACCCCCACGAGCTATCGGGCGGACAGCAGCAGCGGGTAGCCCTAGCCCGCGCCCTAGCGCCACGCCCTCTGCTGGTGTTGCTAGATGAACCGTTGAGCAACCTAGATGTGCAAGTGCGGCTGCGGCTGCGGCAAGAACTGCGGGCTATCCTGAAAAAAGCCGGTACCACGGCTATTTTTGTCACCCATGATCAAGAAGAGGCGCTGTCTATGGCCGACCGGGTGGGGGTGATGCACCACGGTTGCCTGGAGCAGGTGGGCACACCGGAGGAGCTGTATCAGCATCCCCAATCGCGGTTTGTGGCAGAGTTTGTCACCCAAGCCAATTTTCTTCCCGCCCAGCGTCAAGGTAATCTATGGCATACGGAAATTGGTGACTTTCCTCTGACTGCCGTTGAGGTTCACCAGCTCCAGGATGTGACGCCGACGGCCATTGATGTGATGCTGCGCCAAGAAGATGTGCAGATCCAACCGGACGAAACCTCACCCATTGTGGTTAGCGATCGCCAGTTTCTAGGACGCGATCAGCGCTATAGCCTGACCCTACCGAGTGGACAGTCGCTTTCTGTGCTAACCTCGTTGCCGGTGCATTTAAGGATGGGTGCAAGGGTGCGCGTGACGCCCCAGGCTACTCACCTGCACGGCTACCCTCATCGATTGGCCTAGACTCTATGATTCGCAGCCTTATTTTTGACCTCGGAGGCGTGATCATCAATCTTCGCTACCAAGCAACGATAGATGCTTTCAGTCGTCTCTGCGGGTTTGACGTCAGCTCCCTCTACACTCAGCATCAGCAGGATCCCCTCTTCGATCGCTACGAGATGGGACAAATCTCCTCCGCCGAGTTTCGTGACGGGATGCGATCGCTGCTCGGAATCACCTGTGCGGATGACGAAATCGACCAAGCTTGGAACGCCATGCTGTTGGATATTCCGCCATCACGGGTGTCTCTTTTGCAACAGCTTCGTGATCACTACCGGCTGTTTTTGTTATCCAATACCAACGAAATTCATAAGGCAGAATGCGATCGCATCTTTGCTCATGCGTTCGGATCTGAGCTTACCTTATCCGGGCTGTTCGATTATGCTTATTATTCCCATGAGGTAGGCGATCGCAAGCCCCATGCCAGTATCTTTCAGCGGGTGTTGCAGGATCACGATCTCGATCCGGCTGCGACGTTGTTTATTGAAGATACTCAGCAGCATATTGATGGAGCGATCGGGGTAGGCTTGCAAACTGTTCATCTTACAGGTGGGCAAACCATTCACGATTTAGAATTATTGCCAAAGTAAGATATGCTCGACAATGTGGTGCGATCGCAAGGCTCACATATGCTAGGGTAAGAATTCAAGCTTGTTATGAAGAGGCGATCGGGTTGAGGGGGCGATCGCTTCTTCCTGTCCCTAGTGCTAGCTCTCCAATGCCCCGAGCGTGCTGACCAACAGTGCTTTCTGAGCGTGGAGACGATTTTCGGCCTCATCCCAAATGCGAGACTGGGAGCCCTCCATCACGTCTTCTGTAATTTCTTCGCCTCGGTGGGCTGGCAAGCAGTGAAGTACGATCGCTTCTGGGTCGGCTAAGCCCAATAAGCTAGCGTTAATTTGGTAAGGCTGGAAGATAGGAATGCGGCTTTCGGCGAGGTCTTCCTGACCCATGCTGGCCCATACGTCGGTATACAGCACGTGGCTACCTTCTGCGGCCGCTTTGGGATCATCGGTGATGATGACTTGGGAGCGATCGCCCGCAATTCGACGGGTTTGTTCAATAATCTCCGGCAGGGGTTGATAGTCAGCGGGCGTGGCAATACGAACATGGATGCCCGCCAAAGCGCAGCCAATCATCAGGGAGTGGGCCACATTATTGCCATCGCCGAAGTAGGATACCGTGAGTCCGCTGAGCTGCCCAAAGCTTTCTTGAATCGTCTGTAAATCCGCCAAAATCTGGCAAGGATGTTCCAAATCCGTCAGGGCGTTGATGACCGGGATGTTGGCATAGTGGGCAAAGGTTTCGAGTTCTGCCTGGGCAAAGGTGCGAATGGCCACAATATCCAGGTAGCGATCGAGGACGCGAGCTGTGTCCATGAGGGGTTCACCCCGACCCACCTGGGTGACGCTGGCGTTTAAGTCCAGCACCTGTCCGCCCAGTTGGTACATGGCCACCGAGAAGCTGACGCGGGTACGAGTTGAGGCTTTGCTAAATAACAGCCCAAGTACCTGGCGGCATTGGGGCTGCACCTCGCCGGTTTTGAGGTTAGCTGCTAAGGTTAGCAACTCTAGCAACTCCGCCTCGCTGAGATCGGCTAGGCTCAACAGGTCTCGTCCGTTCAACGCCGCTAAACTCATGGGATTCTGG
>DATNRH010000275.1 GCA_036703605.1 Candidatus Obscuribacterales bacterium
CTATAAAGTGTCGGCGCCTAATTTGACGTCATCACAATTTCTCCTGCAGGCATCTCCACAGGGCGTGCAAGCGGATGATCCTTGCGGAATCTTCACCCTGAACCATCAAGGCGTCAGGGGGAATAAAGACTCGGGAGGGACTGTACTTGCTGATGCGTGCTGGTAAGGGCGGGCTGCCTAGGGGATTTACTCTAATAGAGTTACTGGTGACGATTGCTGTTCTTGTTGTGATAGCGACCATCGCGGTTCCCAATTTTCAGCAGTTGGTGAAATCCAATCTTCTGGTGGCATCGCACAACGAGATACTTACCGGGGTGAGTCTCGCCAGGGAAGAGGCGGTAAAGAGGAGAGAGGCGGTGACAGCGGTGCTGTCGCTGGATGACTCTGGAGATGAAATGGGATGGTTGCTTGAGGTTAGGCGTAATGGCGGGACCATCTTGGTGCGCTCCATCGATCAGTTGGATTCACCCGTCACTGTCCAGAGTTCTCCAACTGCCGTCACCGTCGGTAGTCCTCTGACAGTTACCTTTAATGCGCTGGGCAGGGCGAGCGAAAGCGCTAATCTTACCATTTCTGATGATGCCACTCAGAAATGTTTGTCCATCAATCTCGCAGGTGTGGCATCGAAGGAGGCCTGTGGTGGCTAAATATCGAGTGCGTAAATTCAAGGCATCAGTGGAGGGCTTTACCTTGATCGAAGCCCTGGTGGCGCTACTGGTCCTAGCGTTTGGGTTACTGGGCGTGGCCGCCATGCAGCTCAAGGCGCTGCAGAGTGCCCATGTGTCCTATCAACGCTCTATTGCTTCCGTCGCCGCCCAAGATGCCGAGGAGCGCCTGTGGGTGGAACTGGGTGAGCATAACAGGGTATGTCCTTTTATAGACGGTCATGGTCTTGATCACGTGAATAACTGGGGAGATGCATGGACCCCCTATTTCAACACGCTCGATGTGGATGCAGCTGTCGGAGTTTCTGCCTCCACCGAGTGTGGTTATCGCATCGTCCTGGGATGGCGCGATGAGCGTTTTGTGGGTGAAAACGTCTCCAACCTGGAGTTTCTGGCGAAGCTTCCGGGGTTATGACCATGGAGTATTACGCAGTGTCTAGCTCCTCTGTA
>DATNRH010000276.1 GCA_036703605.1 Candidatus Obscuribacterales bacterium
GATCAACACTTCGAGTATGGGCTGGCGCAAGGAGGGTTTAAGAGGATGTCTGAGAGCTGCCCTTGATGAACCTTAACGTATAGAGTTAGCCTTACTGAGCAATACTAAGACGAGACCACAGCCTAGCCACAAGAATAAACAGAGCCGTGTAAGGGCGATCGCTTCTTGAATTACAGTAGGTGTAATCGGTCGCACTGGATCTCCGAGCAGTGGCTTCGATGTGACAACGCCGCGATAGATATTATCACCTCCTACCTGCACCCCCAGCACCGCCGCATAGATACATTCACTCCAGCCAGAATTGGGGCTTGGATCTGCGATCGCATCCCGACGACACACCTGCAACACCTGACGCGGACGGCGAGACCAGATAGCTAGGGTAAGAACCGTCAGGCGACAAGGCAACCAGGTAAGGATATCTTCCAAACGAGCACTACACCAACCAAGATATGTATAGGGAGCGCGTCGGTAGCCCACCATAGAATCTAGGGTGCTGGCGGCTTTGTAGCCCATGGCAAGCGCCACGGCCGCCATGGGGTGGATCAGGGCTCCTAGGATGGCGTAGAACAGGGGAGCCATGACGCCGTCTACAGCATTTTCGGTAACGGTTTCCAGGACAGCCCGCAAAATTTCAACTTCGGAGAGTTGGTCGGTGTCGCGGCCCACATAGCGGCTGAGACGCGATCGCGATTCTTCTAGGTCTCCCTGCTGAAGTGGCGTGAGGACATCTAGGGCCGCATCCCGAAGACTGCGGCCGGCTATGCAGGCGGACAGGAAGAGGATAGCGAGGATCATGCCCAGGATCGGATGGAGGTAATTGCCTAGCCACACCAGACCGAAGGCGATCGCCCCACTGCCAAGGATGACTAGTAGAGTTAGCCCAATACCGGCCAGGCGCAGCGTCCAGGGCACCTTGAGCCACGCGATCGCCACGCGACTGTAGGCAGAAATCACCCAGCCCATGAACTGGACGGGGTGGGGCAAACTCCAGGGATCGCCTATGAGATAATCAAGCAGCGCCGCACCGCCGAGCAGGGCAATGGCGCTTAGGTCTGGTGTGCCCATGGTGATCCTGTCTGTAGTCTGAATATTATGAAATCTATTGCCATTCTTGGAACGTCGTCAAATGCGGGCAAAAGCTGGGTGACTACAGCCTTGGGGGCTTGGCTATGGCGGCAGGGGGTGCGGGTAGCTCCCTTCAAGGCGCAGAATATGTCGAACAACTCCTATGTCACCTTAGAGGGAGGCGAAATCGGTCGGGCCCAAGCAGTGCAGGCGATCGCCTGTGGACTGCGGCCGGTGGCGGAGATGAATCCGATTCTGCTGAAGCCCTGTGGCAATAGCGTGTCTCAGTTGGTGCTGCTGGGACAGCCCAAAACCCATATCCGCGCTGCTGACTATTATCAGCATATTGAGACGCTTTGGGAAACGGTATGTCAGACGTTAGAAGGATGGCGATCGCGTTGTGATGTGCTGCTCCTAGAAGGCGCGGGCAGTCCGGTGGAGCTAAATCTCATGCACCGAGATTTGGTGAATCTACGTCCCATTGCTTACCTGGAGGGGCGGTGGTTATTGGTGGGGGACATTGAACGGGGCGGTATTTTTGCCCAGATGGTGGGAACCTATGGGTTAATGCCGAGCGATCGCCAAAAGCAGGGACTAGGCATAATCGTGAATAAATTTCGAGGAGATCTGAGTTTATTTAGCACGGCGGGAGACTATTTTACGCAGCACCTCCCTAGTTTACCCTATCTAGGAACATTACCCTATCAAACAGATCTTCAGCCAGAAAGTGAAGATAGCCTTTGCCAGGAAGCGGAGGAAAAGGGCAGTGGTGCAGTACTGGGCTGGATTCGCTTTCCCTCGACGTCGAACTCTCAGGATAGTCAGCCATGGCAATTAGACCGTGGCGTGCAGGTGCGCTGGATCATGACGGTGGAAGCGCTGCAAACGGCTCAGGTGATTATTTTACCCGGAAGTAAGAATACGCTGCGAGATTTGCAATGGTTGCGAGAGACGGGGCTGGCAGCAGCAATCTGTGAGGCGGCCCATCGGGGGGTGCCAATTGTGGGCATCTGTGGCGGTTATCAAATGCTCTGCCAGTCTCTAAGTGATCCTTCGGGTGTAGCGGGGGATGCGGGGACGGTGGCGGGGCTGGGTCTGTTGCCAGCGGTGACCACCTTTGCGGAAACGAAATCGCTGCAGCAGGTCGAGGCGCTCTGGCAGGGCGATCGCTGGACTGCCTACGAAATTCACATGGGTCAAACCCAGGCGATCGCTCCCGTGGAGTCGTTGTTGACCCTTCAGTCTGCAGGTCAGATCATTCCCGAGGGCATGCGTCAGGGTAAGGTGTGGGGCACCTATGTCCATGGGTTGTTTGAATCCGCGGTCTTACGACAGTCTCTCATTCAACAGTCCAGTATTCGTGGCTATATGCCTTCACCCCTATCCTGGCAAGATCATCAGCGCCAACTCTACGATCGCATGGCCGACTTGCTAGACAAGCATCTCGACCTCGAACCCATCCGCCGCTATTTGGCCCTGTAAGCCGCGCTAGAATAAGCAACGTCCTCTTTTCTGGAACACCATGACTGACCCCTCCGTGCAAGACTCCAGCCAGCGAGAAAAAGAACGTCTACAAAAAATTAAACAAGCCAAAGACCAAGCGCGGGAAGCACGACAGGGCAATGAACGGGGTCTATATCTGCTGTTCACCG
The DNA here is from genome assembly GCA_036703605.1 of Candidatus Obscuribacterales bacterium. Classification (NCBI taxonomy): domain Bacteria; kingdom Bacillati; phylum Candidatus Melainabacteria; order Candidatus Obscuribacterales; species Candidatus Obscuribacterales bacterium. The sequence continues at coordinate 2,718 of DATNRH010000276.1, forward strand.
GCTTAGGAAAAGGCAAGACCAGCAGCGCTATGAATTTGGTCTATCGCCATCTGGCCCATGATCTACCAGTGGCGGTGGTGCAGTTTGTGAAAAATTCGGAAGCCTACCCAGATGGCGATCGCCAGATGTTACAAAAGTTGAGCGATCGCGGCTTTCCGGTAAAGATCCATACCCTAGGTGGTGGCTTTACTTGGGAAACCCAAGATCCTGAGGGCGATCGGCAAATGGCAGCAGCGGCTTGGCAGCAAGCCACCGATTACATTATGGATGAAACAATTTCCTTGGTGGTGCTGGATGAATTGCACATTGCCCTCAAAAAACAGCAGCTTGAGGTCGATCCGGTGCTATCGGTGATCCAATCGCGCCCCCATCTGTGCCATGTGGCCAGTACAGGTCGCTATGCCCCCCAAATGTTGATCGATGCAGCAGATCTGGTAACGGAAATGACGCGGATCAAGCATCCCATTAGCCAGGGAATTCCAGCCCAAGTCGGCATTGAATTTTGAGATGTCTAGATCTGCGACTTCTTAAAGAAGTCGCAGATCTTTGTTAGAGTCGGAGACCTTCGTGGGTCAAGACGATAGGCTGCTCACCAACGATCGCACCGCTTCGACGTAGTCGTCCCCGGCAACCCAGACGAGGTCGTTGTGGTCGGCGTTGGGCACCCAGAGCGATTGCTTGGGATCTGAGGCAACAGCGTAGAGCGATCGCCCATGGTCGATAGAAATCGTGTCGTCAGCTTCGCCGTGGATAATTAGGACGGGAAGGTTGAGTTGGCGGAGGCGATCGCGGTTCGGAAATTTGTCGAAGGGAAAAATAGGAATGGGCAACAGCACCCGAAAAGCAGAGGTGAAGGTACTTTCTAGGATCATCCCAGCGCTGGATTCCTGGGTAGCTAAGTACAATGACGGGCCGCCGCCCACCGATCGCCCATGGATAAGAATGCGATCGCTAGGAATCTCCAAATCATCCACCATATAGCGATAGACGGCGGTGATATCGCGGTAGGACTGCTGTTCGGATGATTTGCCGGTGCTCAATCCGTAGCCGCTATAGTCGTAGCTAACCACCGAAACGCCAGCGGAGTATAGAACGTCGAGGACGGGGGCAATCAGACCCAGATCTTCTGCATTGCCGTGGCTATAGAGTAGGGTATAGTCGGCGTTGGGGTTGGGCAAATGGAGGACGGCTAGTTGATGGTTGCCAACCGGAACGGTAACCAGGTCAGGAAGTTGGGCATAGCTGGAGGCAGGGGGTAGAAAGATTTTGCTGTCGGCGGTGAAGAAAACATAGAGGGTGACAACAGCGTAGATAATCAGGAGCGATCGCCCCAACCTTGCCACAGACCAGCGCCCAAGAACCCAGCGACGTACCCACCGAGGCGTTGTAGAACCCATAACGAGGATATCTCCAAGAGTGATGACCTATAGCCGATTGATCAATAAACGGCGTTGCCGAATAAAGATATGAAATTAGAATGTGAACATCTTGCTCACACGACCTTTCGGTTAGATGCGCGCTATTCATTCAAGGCTGTGGCTGCCCTAAGTGTTTGTAACTCCTTTGGCAAAGGGGCGGTGAAACGGAGGATTGAGGGCAGAATGTTCCAGCCATGGCCATTCGACCAAACTTGAGATGAGCATCTCGCTCACGGTTCGCTAGCGCAAATCATATCATGATTCAGAAGCGCCCGATAAACTAAGGCAGTCAACTATTGGATGGATGAGCCAGGCACTCCAGCAACAGTCAAAAAGGTATGTATCGTTTCAAGACATAAAGCAAGATTCGTATCTCGATATTAAAAAACAATACAATTATTGCGTAGGGAAATAATAGGAGTAGCCAGGCTGTTGGTGCGAACGCCTGTGAAGTGCTTTGAGACATGACCACAAAAAGTCCACCTGTTAAAAGTAAGCCCATTAGGCCAACCGGCATAAGTGCCCTTAAAGTAGGACGACTAGTAATATGTATATAGGTTTCATCTGATGTCTGACTAGGCTGAAGATAGATCTGTGTTACTAAGGGAAAGCGACTATCTCCATAGGCATCTTCTCCATAGGGGCCTCGAATCGTGATGCGATCGCTTCTGGTTATAATCTGATACTTGCCTTGGTTGAACCGAGATCTGCTGTTAATAGCCATCCTATCTGGGCTGAGTGACAGAAATATCTGGATAATGTCGTCGGAAGACAGGGCACTGCGATGTACACCTTGGTAGAAAGGAACGATATAGTGAAACCATGAAACAGCACCATGCATAGCTAGTTGTTGGCGTGTCATAGATTGATCTCAAATCCGATTGATTAGAGAGCTATAGGATATGCTCCTCACTCTAACCCGCTCTCTCCTAGTTTTGGGAAAAGAACTAGACATCCGCTAGTCTTAACCCATTATCTTCTAGGAGAGGATCTTGGATTGAGAGGTACAGAGTATCTATATAATATCAAGTCCCATTGAAGGGTTATAGGCTGGTACATCCTGCCTTCGATTCACCGCTTCGCTGCCTCCTTAGCAAGAGAGCTACAGACATCTGGTTACTGCCACAGCCTTCAATAGATGGTGTGTCTAACCAGACTTGATATAACCGTAGGCAGGGATTTTGATATGCATAACTCACTCGACCATAGAATCCTAGCCGTCGAGGAATGCTCTTGAAAGTCTTGGGTAAGGAAGCTGACATCGAGCAAAGGCCTGTTTGGCTCGGCGAATAATGTCGGTTTGATAAACAAACTCATCGCGGGCATCCATGGGATAAGATCGCAGCTTGAACTGAGTTCCCCATACCTCCTCCTTCATCACCACCACGATAGGGAGCTTCAGTTGGGTATATCGACTGCTGTAGGCTGCTTGGTATAAGATACGAATAACTTGCTCTGAGTCAACGCTGTGGTCGAAGTAAAAATTGGTGGCAACCTGTGCTTCCAGATTTCCGCTGTTGGCATTGGCGATCGCTTCTGTCCAGGTTTTGTTATGGGGAATAGTGACGGTATTGTCATCTGGCGTTTGCAGTTGAATGCCTCTAAGTCCATAGCCAACCACCTCACCGTAATGTTCCTCAATTTGGATGCGATCGCCTACTCGATAGGGTGCTTCAAACAATGCAACGGCTCCAGCAATAATAGAACTAACGTAGTCTTTAAATGCAAATCCAAGGGCAACGGCTATGGTTCCCGTGAGTGCCAGCAGGTTAGACTCAGACAAGTTAAAAAATAGTCTAACTATATAGGAAACAACCATGATTAGAATCAAGCCCTTCCAGAATGGAAGTGATTGTTTAATCAATAGACGAAAGCGCCGAGGAACCTTCTCTGACATCCAGTTCGTGAACATCTGGATAAGAGCCGTACTTCCGTAGGCAATCAACACGGCAATAATGGCTCGAACAACTTTTTGTAGGGTAATATCTTCAAGCAATTTCTGGGGCAGATCTGGTGACTCAATCTGTGCGAAAGAGATAATCAATTCTGTCCAATCCATGATACTAACCCAGGTATGGTGCTCCAATATCAGCAT
>DATNRH010000277.1 GCA_036703605.1 Candidatus Obscuribacterales bacterium
GCCACAGCAAATCCGGTGAAGCTTGCTAATCGCCTTGCGGAACGGCCCGATGTACTCTTGGCTGAGCCCGATGTCATTGTGCGTACCCAGCTCCATTACCGTCCCCAAGTGTTGCATTATGGCAAGCAGTGGTACCTCCAACATAGCGGCGGCGATCAGCTCAAGGAGGGCATCCACCTCTCCATGGAAGCAGCTTGGGAGATCACCCGGGGCGATCGCTCCGTGATCATTGCCGTGGCCGATGATGGTTTTGACCTCAATCACCCGGACTTCCAAGGGAAGGGCAAGATGGTTGCGCCTAAGGATATGCGTGGTCAGGATGCTGTGCCGATGCCCGAGGCTGATCTAGAAAGCCATGGCACGGCGGTCGCTGGTTTGGCGATCGCTGAAGAAAATGGTGCAGGCATTGTGGGCGTCGCGCCAGGCTGTGCATTCATGCCAATTCGTACCTCCTCGTTCCTCAACGATCGCTCTGTTGAAGAACTGTTTGATTGGGCCATAGAACAAGGGGCCGCCGTGGTTTCCTGCAGCTGGGGAGCTACAGCGGTGCATTATCCCCTCTCGACCCGGCAGCGGGCTGCTATCAATCGCGCCGCCACGGAAGGCCGCAACGGCAAGGGTTGTGTGGTGGTCTTTGCCGCAGGTAATACCAACCGTCCGGTCAGCGGTACGGTCAACGAACTGGGCTGGCCCAGCAATGTGTTGCGCGGACCCACCGAGTGGCTGAATGGCTTTGCGGTTCATCCCGATGTGATCACCGTCTCGGCCTGCACCAGCCTGGGAGAGAAGGCTGCCTATAGCAACTGGGGGACGAACATTTCTGTCTGCGCGCCGAGTAATAACGTTGCTCCTGATGTCTTTCTGCCCGAAACCGGCTACGTCGTTGCGCCGCCGCCCATTCAAAAGGTGCTACAGGGCAAGGGTATGGTGACTAGCGATCGCCTGGGCAGCAAAGGCTATACCCCCAGCGACTATACCGAATCCTTTGGAGGAACATCGGCGGCTTGCCCTCTCGTGGCGGGGGTTGCGGCCCTGGTTCTGTCGGTGAATCCTGATCTCACGGCTCGGGAGGTGAAGCAACTGCTGCAAAACACGGCGGACAAGATTCTAGACTCCCAGCCCGATCCGCAGTTTGGGGCAAGCTATGGCACCTATGATGCCAATGGGCATTCGCGCTGGTTTGGCTACGGTAAAGTGAACGCCCACCGGGCGGTTCAAGCGGCGCAACAACAGCGGCGATCGCCCGCCACCATCCGGCAACGCCTGCGTCAGTCTTCCACGGGGTTAGCCGATATCCCGGACAACTTGCCCTTGGGGATGACGAGCGCCCTGCGTATCGATTCGGGCAATCCTATTCAAGATATCCAGGTCTCCCTCGACATCCAGCATAGCTATCTGGGGGATTTGGAAATCAGCTTAGAGTCTCCCACGGGTCTGCGCCTCCTGCTGCAAGGGCGGACATTGGGCAATCAAACCCGGCTGAATTATCGCTATACCCTAGAGAATACGCCGGCTTTGCGGCGACTGCTGCATCAAACAGCGGCGGGGGTTTGGAAACTCACCATTGTAGACTGTGCGCCTGAGCATACGGGGTGGCTGAACCGTTGGGAACTAGAAATTGGCGTATAGCAGCTTTTCCTGGGTCAACCAAATCCGGTAAGCTCTAGGGCGTAGGTGCGATAGGGCGATCATGAGTCAGCTAAAAATACTATGCCTGAGTAATGGCCATGGCGAAGATGCGATCGCCCTACGGATTCTCCAATCTCTCCAGCAGCATCCCGCTGCTCCCCAAGTGTCTGCCCTGCCGATTGTTGGCGTGGGGCATGTCTATCGCCAGCACAATATCCCCCTAGTGGGCCCTGCGAAGCAACTGCCCTCCGGCGGCTTCATCTATATGGATCGGCGGCAGCTGGCCCGAGATGTGCGGGGAGGGCTTCTGAAGCTCACTTGGGAGCAACTGCAGGTGACCCGGCAATGGGCGAAAAAAGGCGGCGTTATTTTAGCCGTGGGCGATATTGTGCCGCTGCTGTTTGCCTGGCTGAGTGGCGCACCCTATGCCTTTGTAGGCACCGCCAAATCGGAGTATTACCTCCAGGATGAAGCTGGCCGGCTGCCGCGCTCATCGTGGTTTGAATCCTTGGAGGGCTGTTTCGGCTCTGTCTATCTACCTTGGGAACGTTGGATGATGAAGCATCGCCGATGTCGGGGTGTTTTCCCTCGCGATCGCATCACCACCCAGGTGCTCCAACAGTGGGATATTCCAGCCTTCGACTTAGGCAATCCCATGATGGATGGCCTAGATGCTACATCGACCCTGCCGATATCCAGTGGTGAAAGCGATCGCACCCTAACCATCACCCTACTGCCCGGTTCACGCATACCGGAAGCCTATGAGAACTGGCAAAAAATAACCGAGATGGTGCAGGTGCTGACCACCCGGCTGTGGCAGCGATCGCTGTTGTTTTTGGGGGCGATCGCTCCTAGCCTTGACCTAGATGAGCTGCAAAAAACGCTCATCGCCCAAGGTTGGCAACTTCAGTCCCATCCTGCGAACTATCGACTCTATACTCAGCGCAAAGCTCAGCTGATTCTCACCCAGAGTGGCTTTGCTGACTGTCTCCATGCGGGGGATTTAGCGATCGCCATGGCCGGCACCGCCACCGAACAGTTTATTGGTCTAGGGAAACCGGCTCTCACCCTAGCGGGCAAAGGGCCGCAGTTTACTCCTGCCTTTGCCGAAGCTCAGACCCGTCTTCTCGGCCCTTCTGCTATTTTGCTCAAAGAACCCCAGCAAGCGCTGACGGTGATCGATCAGCTGCTCAATGATCCCGATCGCCTACAGTTGATTAGCGAAAATGGTAAGCGCCGCATGGGAACGCCCGGAGCTGCCCAGCGCATCGCCCAAGGAATCGTGCAATGCTTTCAATCCTCACCAAAAAGTTGATTGGATGGGTGATGGACTGCCGACCCAAATCCAAGCTCAGAGTGTGGGTTGCTCTTGCGGGCAGCATGATGGATTAATGATTTACGAGATGCTGCGTTACGGCTTCGCCTAACAGTGCCCTACGACTAAACCTGTTTCACCAACAGGCCTGGCTCAGTTTGAATTGGCAACACATCCAGGGTATCGAGTTGGGCACAATACTTGAGGTCTTCCATGCCATCGAGGCGCAGCAGCCGGTGGCCATGACTGGCGGCCGAGAGCAGATCTAGGAGGCGACTCTGCCATTGCTCATAGAGAGCCAAGGCAGCGATCGCTTCATCATTGCCTGTGATCACATGCTCTGTGTCCATCAACTGGCGCAGGTGGTGTAGTACTGCCCCCGCACAGACCGTATCTTCGAGAGAATAGCTGCCCTCCCAGCCAGAACCCACCAGCCAAACGGTTTCCGGCCGATGACGGTGTAGATAGTGGGACACGGTTGCCCGGTTCACCAAGGCGGCGGTCAACACCGTCTGGGCTGATTGAATCCGTTCGAGGCAGCGCGTGCCGTTGGTAGTGCTCAGAAACAATCGCCGTCCCGTGACTCGATCCACGGTGCAATCCAGAGGAGAGTTGCCAAGGTCGCAGCCCTGCACCTTCGCACCACCTCGCTCCCCTGCTCGCAGCCGTTTCTCAACGGGCCAGGCCTCGCTTGCCTGCATGAGTTGCTCAATACTGCTGAAGGCTTGTACAGCCTCAGCACCAGCCTCTAGGGCTGTAGCCACCGTTGTTGTGGCTCGCAGCACATCAATAGCGATCGCACAATCTGGACGAGTATCGGTGGGCGTTTGTTCAGGCGTATGGAAAACAAATAGCTTCACGAAAGGGCTGCACCTTTAACTGCGTAAACCGACAATCAACATTCTAGGGGGTATTGGATCCGTTTTATCAGCTAATCTCTATGGGTCTACCCCTAAGGATCCCCCTAGTTACGATTGCCCTAAAGCTCAGTTATGATCGCGATCTGCTAGCGCCTAGGTATAATTCACCCACGCTTGGATCGTTGAGCAACTGTGAACCGGGGCCCTCGACGCGATCGCGCCCCGTATCTAGAACATAGCCTCGATGGGACATTTCCAGGGCGCGACGGGCATTTTGTTCAACTAACACGATCGCCATTCCGCCTTGGTTAATCTGTCGGATGCGATCGAAAATGGTGGTGACTAACTGCGGAGACAGAGCTGCCGAAGGTTCATCCAGCAGCATCAAGCGCGGTTCCAGCATCAGGGCCCGCCCCATGGCGAGTTGCTGCCGTTCTCCACCGGACAGGGTGCCAGCTCGTTGCTTGCGTCGTTCTGCCAGCACGGGAAACATGTCAAAAATCTTTTGCTTGAGCTCCTTGGGTGGCGTATCGCGAATAAATGCTCCCATGTCTAGGTTTTCTTCAATGGTCAACGATGGAAACACATTCGAGATCTGCGGCACGTAGCACATTCCCCGCTCGACAATCTGGTTAGGCTTCAGCCCCAAAATAGATTCTCGACGAAACAGGATCTTGCCGCGATGGGGCGTCAACAGCCCAAAAATAGCTTTCGCCAGCGTAGACTTACCGGCTCCGTTGGGGCCAATCACCGCCACCAACTCACCCGGATAGACCTTAAAGTTAATGCCTTGAAGAATATCTAGATCTTTGACATACCCAGCATGAACCGCTTCAACCTGGAGCAAGGGAACAGCATCTGTCATTATGTGCAACCCGGTGGCTTACCGTTGTCGTTGGGACTCTATTCGTATGCCGGGGTAAATGGATCATTCACCCCGACCCAATTCACCACGGATGTAGCAGATTGTACCCGACAGCTCTAGGTCGGTGTTTTTTGTAGTTCTGGGCGTTCTTCTGGCAAGATGGCTCCCTCCACAGGACAGACCTGCACGCAGATGCCGCAGTCAATGCAGGTGGAGAAATCAATCCAGTACCAGTCGGTACCTTTTTCATTTTTGCCGGGCCCGTCGTGGATGCAGGCGACTGGGCAGGCATCTACACAGTCAGCAACGCCTTCACAAACGTTCGTCACAATGGTATGTGGCATAGTGGTTTCCTCAACAGCCCTGTCAACATTAGGTCATTAGCTAGTGTAACGCTTACCGCCGTGGCGCTTGAGTTCTGGCAAGGATGGACGTCGCTGGCTTCGACTCTGCTGGCTTCGACGTCGCTCAGCCAGCAGAGTTGGTGGTGGGACATCTCCGGAAGGGAGAAAGTCAGAATCCAGTTGTTGCTTCCTGAGCGAAGTTGTTGGCCGCTGCAGAGGGGCTAGGGAACAGTGGGGAACCGCTACCAGTAACGTTCCGCCGCAGAGGTCTAGGCTAATTGCTCAACCGTCAGGTCGCCGGCGGCATTGATCCAGGCAATTTGTTCAATGTGCTGTTGACGGGCATAGGCGCGCACGGCCTCCGGACTACCTCGATCCATGAGATCCACTTCCACTCGCTGTGGTTCATCGGGCGTACTCTCGTCACGGATTGTCTGGGCATGGGTGAACGCCGTCGCATAGGCAGCAGGGGATTGGGGCACCACCAGCCAATGGCTAGCGGGAATCTCCAAGGGCAAGCGATCGTTGGTGAGCATGACATGGTGTAGGTCTTCGATATTCAGGGAAAAACCTACGCCTGGAGCGCTATCGCCTTGGGGATGGTACAACCCCAGCAGTTGGTCGTAGCGGCCCCCTTGCCCCAAGATGCGCTGACCTGACTCACCCCAGTTCACCGCCTCAAAGACAATGCCGGTGTAATAGTCGAAGGTTTGCATGAGGCTAAGATCTAAAATCAGCGACGGATGGGCCTGATCAGGCTGAGCCTGGAAGCTATCCTGCAGCAGGTCTACCAAAACCTTGAGGTTCTCAATAATTCGGCGCTGATCATCCTCTAGGTCAAGCTGGGATACGGTTTGCAAGACGTCTGCTGGCTTGCCCCGTAGATCTAACAGCAACAGAGCGCGATCGCGGAGCTCGTCTGACAGGGGCAGCGCTTCTAGGGCCATGCGATCTAAATGAGCGATCGCCCGCCGCACGTCTGACCGTAGGCGTTCTGGAAACACCGATAGGAGCGATCGGCTCAGCCCCGCTTCTCCAATTAACAAATGCCACTGCTGCATACCCAGCTTACGCATACAGTCTGACAGCAGCAGCAGCACCTCTGCATCAGCTCCTACCCCATCCTGTCCCAGCAACTCAACCCCAGCCTGGAAAAACTCCTGCTGACGGTTGTAGCTGGAGGCCGACGGTCGCCGAAAGACATTGGCGTTGTAGTACAAACGATAGGGGAAGGTCATGCCGGCCATGCGGGTCACCGCTGCTCGGGCAATGGACGCCGTGAATTCTGGACGCAGACCCAGCCCTTGCTCCTCCGCACCTTGGACTTGAATCACCGTGGATTGATCGATCGCTCCCCCAGCCATCAGCGTATCTAGGCGCTCTAGGGTTGAGGTAATGATGCGATGGTAGCCCCACTGATGAAAGACCTGCTGCAGCCGTGCCTCAATCCAAACCTTTTGGGCCACGTCCAGCGGAAATAGATCCCTGGCTCCAACGGGAGGTTGATAAGTCATTAACCGTTACACCAATTCCTAACAATCAAACGCCAAACGACAAAGGGCATGTGGTAATCGTTGCTGAATGCATCGAACGCGATCGCCCCTAGCCCAGCCCCATTCTCGTCACGCACCTAAACCGTCGTGACCATAGGGGAGAACTCTATCGTTCACCTGTGCCACACTATTCTCTCAGAGGATTGAGCAGATCCTCTGCCCCCAGGCGACCGAATGGGTGATCAGACCCTGGGTCATATTGAGTCTGCAACATGTTGCTACATCATGAAGACGCCTCAACGTTCCTCGCCCTCTGGGAAAGGGATTGAGGGTGAGGGCAGTATGCGGGTCATTCAAGACTTGGCATAACTCAGCTATTTTTTGCGTCCGCCAAAGAGCCCAAACAAGCCACCCTTGGACGATGTATCTTTACCCGATGCGGCGCGCTTACTTCCTGTAGCCTTAGTGCCCGATTGAGAGGCATTGCCGGATTGCTCCACCATGCGCCGCCCAGCCCCAGCAATTTCGTCGTTGGGGTTAATCTCTAGGGCTTTATCAAAGTGAATGCGGGCCATCTTTGCCTGCTTGGTTTTGATATAAATCATGCCCATGCGGCTGTGGCAATTGGAATTTTTGGGGTTGAGCTTCAGGGCTTCCCGCAGTTCCAAAATGGCTTTGGCGTAGTTTTGCTGCTTTTCAAACTCCTCAGACCGGCGGATGAAGCTATCCACGAGGGAATCTTTCGTAGGTGGCGGCGCAGCCGGACGGGATGCTGGTTTTGCTGCTGGGGCTGAGCTGGATGCGGAGGATTGCTCGTCTGGGCGGGCAGCGGTGCGGAGCGCGCCATTGTCTTGCCCTGCCGTGCGCATGAGGTAGACCAAGTTGAGTTCGCTAATGCGCCCAATCACCTCTGGGGTTTGCTCCAGCGCTTGATATTGATGCTCGACCAGTTCCTTGAGGGCCTGTTGGTAGTCGCCGCTGGTATTCGATGCGGCGGCTAGCTGGCGGGCGCGGTCGGTGGACAGCACAATGGTTTCTTGCTGGCGCTGGGCCTGCTGTCCCTTAAGCTTCAGGATGATTTGGTG
>DATNRH010000278.1 GCA_036703605.1 Candidatus Obscuribacterales bacterium
TCACCGTCTCATTCCCTGTCGACTCACTGGCACACCCTCAGTGCTGCCCAAGCGCTGACGTTACTTGAAGCCTGCGTTGATGGTCTGGACTCCAGTACCGTAGAGCAGCGGCAACGGATCTACGGCCCCAATGAACTGCAAGAGGGATCGACCCGCAGCCCCTGGGTGATTTTGTGGGATCAGTTCAAAAATATTATGCTGCTGATGTTGATCGCGGTGGCCCTAGTATCTCTGGTGCTGGATGTGCAGCAGGGGGGCTTTCCTAAGGATGCGATCGCCATCTTTGCCATTGTCCTGCTTAATGGGCTGCTGGGCTATCTGCAAGAGAGCAAGGCTGAACAAGCTTTAGCGGCGCTGAAGACCATGACCTCACCCCGGGTGCGGGTGCTGCGTCAGGGGCAAGAGCAGGAGGTGGATGCCAAAGCCCTTGTGCCGGGGGATGTGATCTTGCTTGAAGCCGGTATGCAGGTGCCTGCGGATGGGCGTTTGTTGAACGCGGCGAACCTGCAGGTGCGAGAGGCTGCCTTAACCGGCGAGGCCGAAGCGGTGACCAAGCAACCTGAGGTGATCTTGGACGAAGAAGCTGCCTTGGGCGATCGCCTCAACTTGGTCTACCAGGGTACCGAAGTGTTGCAGGGGCGCGGCACTGTGTTGATTACGCAAACCGGCATGGAAACTGAACTTGGCCGCATTGCTACCCTGATTCAGTCTGTGGAATCAGAACCCACCCCCCTGCAGCAGCGGATGGGCCAGTTGGGGAACGTGCTGGTGTCAGGTTCCTTAGTCCTAGTGGCCGTGGTGGTGGCGGTGGGGCTGGTTCGCACGGGAGACCTCAGTCTGTTTGATGATTTATTAGAAGTCTCCCTCAGCATGGCGGTGGCCGTTGTTCCGGAAGGGTTGCCTGCGGTGATTACCGTGACCTTGGCCCTAGGTACCCAGCGGATGGTGCGCCGCCATGCTCTGATTCGCAAATTGCCCGCCGTCGAAACCCTCGGCTCGGTCACTACCATCTGTTCGGATAAGACCGGCACCCTGACCCAAAATAAGATGGTGGTGCAGCAGGTCAAAACAGTCGCCCACTCGTACCGGGTGACCGGGGAGGGCTACGCACCCGTGGGTCAGATCTTGAACGAAGAGGGAGCGATCGCCCCTGACCCGGCCCTGCAGGCGTTATTGATTGCCTGCGCCCTGTGCAACGACGCGACCCTCAACCCGTCTGGCAGCATTTGGACCTTGCTGGGCGACCCCACCGAGGGAGCTCTCCTAGCCGTGGCGGGTAAAGGCGGGTTTGAGCCATCAACGCTGAAGCACAGCCAACGCATCCAGGAAGTGCCCTTTACCTCAGAGCGCAAGCGCATGAGCGTGGTGATCCAGACCCAGGCCCATGCCGCCTGGCCCTTAGCCTCCCAGGTAATGTTCACCAAAGGCTCTGCCGAATTAGTGCTCGAACGATGCGCTACGTGCCAAGGTTCTCAAGATCCTGAATCTCTTACTGCCGTTCAACGGCAAGCCATCTTGGCCCAAACCGATGCCCTAGCTGCCGCTGGTCTGAGGGTGCTGGGCTTGGCTATGAAGCCGTTAGACAGCGTTACCCTCAACGATAATTTGGAAGCGGAGGAACAAGACCTGATCTGGCTGGGGCTGGTGGGAATGCTCGATGCCCCCCGTCCCGAAGTGCGGGATGCTGTAGCCGATTGTCGCCGGGCAGGAATTCGGCCTGTGATGATCACCGGCGATCATCCTTTAACCGCAAAGGCGATCGCCGAAACCCTTGGCATTGCCCAACCCGGCGACACCATCCTCACTGGGCGTGAGCTAACCCATCTCTCCACCGCCGAGCTAGAGCAGACGGTACCCCACGTTAGTGTCTACGCTAGGGTTGCCCCAGAACACAAGCTGCGTATTGTGCAGGCCCTGCAAAAACAGGGAGACTTTGTGGCCATGACCGGGGATGGCGTCAATGATGCGCCTGCCCTCAAACAGGCCGACATTGGCATTGCCATGGGCATCACTGGCACCGATGTCAGCAAAGAGGCCAGCGATATGGTGCTGCTCGACGACAACTTTGCCACCATTGTCGCTGCCACGGAAGAAGGCCGAGTGGTCTACGACAACATTCGCCGCTTCATCAAATACATTCTGGGCAGCAACGTTGGTGAAGTGCTCACCATTGCAGCAGCGCCCCTGATTGGTCTGGGCGGCGTGCCCCTGTCGCCGCTGCAAATTTTGTGGATGAACCTCGTTACCGATGGCGTACCGGCCCTAGCCCTGGCCATGGAACCGGCAGAACCCAACGTTATGCAGCGCCCACCTCACAACCCCAGGGAGAGCATTTTTGCCCGAGGGTTAGGTAGCTATGTGGTGCGAGTTGGTATTGTGCTGGCAATCCTGGCCATTGGCCTGATGGGCTGGGCCTATCGCTACACCCATGACCCTGCCTACCCTGGTGACCCAAACACTTGGAAAACCATGGTGTTTACCACCCTCTGTCTAGCCCAAATGGGGCACGCCTTAGCTGCCCGTTCCGAGACTCGTCTGACGATACAGCTTAACCCCATGACCAATCCCTTTATCTGGGGGGCCGTACTGGTCACTACGGGACTGCAAGTGGGGTTGATGTATGTGCCGGCACTGCAACAGTTTTTTGGCCTACATCCCTTATCTGGGGGCGAGCTAGCTCTGTGCTTTGGGGTCAGCGCTCTGATGTTTATCTGGCTAGAAGCTGAAAAGCTGTTCATTCAACTCGTGCTGCGCTGCCAGCAGCCCGGTGCCGCGATCGCTAACACTGCGAGAGGAATTTGATGAAAACTATCAAGACTGCTTTCAATAGTCCCTGGCCACTGCTGATGTCAGTCGCCTTGGCAACCGTGGTTGCCCTAGCCACCGCCCTAGACTGGCTGTATGTTCAACCCCAACGCCAAGCAGCTCCCCCTGTTGATCCGACCACTGCTGTGGAGCCCCCTCAGCCATGACCTTAGGACTGACCTTAGCTGTGGTGGTACTGGCGCTTGTCTGCTTTGTCGGAGAATGGTTTTCGGCAGATGTGACAGCCATCTTCGTCATGGTTGCCCTGATGACGTTGGGCCTGGTCACGCCAGAACAGGGCGTTTCGGGGTTTAGCAACTCGGCGACGGTGACCGTGCTTGCCATGTTTATCCTCAGCGCCGGGATTGAGCGCACCGGAGCTGTGCAGGCCGTAAGCCATAGTTTAATGGCCTGGGGCGGTCAGCGTGCCAGCCGGCAAATCTTGGTGATGGGGGCGATCGTGGGGCCCATTTCAGCCTTTATCAACAACACGGCGGTAGTGGCGGTATTTTTGCCCATCATCGAAGACTGGTGCCGCCAACAAAAGATCTCGCCCTCTAAGCTGCTGATTCCCCTTTCCTACGTGACGGTGCTGGGGGGTATGCTAACGGTGATCGGCACCTCGACCAATGTCTTGGCCAGCGGTCTGTCTGAAACCTTGGGATATGGGCCCTTTGGGCTGTTTCAATTTTCCCTGGTGGGGCTGGTGACAGGGACGGTGGGGCTGCTGTACTTAGCCTTGGTGGCTCCCCGATTACTGCCTCAGCACCCCAGTTCGCCGACCGACCAGGTGTTGACGCGCTATGGCCTCGACCACTACATCAGCGAAATTGTCATTCCACCTGGCTCAAGCCTAGTGGGGCAGTCGTTGCAGAGTAGCCAAATCCAGCGCCGGTTCGATATGGACGTGGTTGAGCTGATTCGCAATGGGGCGCATTTCCCCCAGCCGATTTCCGATAAACCGTTGCAGGCAGGCGATATTTTGCTGGTGCGGGGGAATCCTGATTGCCTATTGAGCATCAAGGCCAGCCAGGGCATTGAAATTTTGCCGGAAGTACAGTTTGGCGATCGCGACGCTGAACCAGCCTTAACCTTGGGAGAAGAGGGCATCGCCGAAGTGTTGGTGCTACCCAATGCCGAGGTCATTGGCTCGACCCTCAAGGATACGCGGTTTCGCCAACGCTACAATGTCACTGTGCTGGCGATCCAACAAGGGCAGGGGGTGGTGCGCGATCGCCTAGGGCGCGTGCCGCTGCAATTTGGGGATGTGTTGTTGGTGCAGGGGCCCAAGCAAAGTCTGCTGGGGCTACAAACCCATCCTGGCTTGGTGCTAGTGCAGCAGCGGGACACAGAAACCCTGCGCCGCGACAAGGCCGGGGTAGCGATCGCCATTTTGATTGGAGTCGTCATTCTAGCAGCCCTAGACTGGCTACCGATTTTGGTTAGCGCTTGGATAGGCGTTGCCCTGATGCTACTGACGGGCTGCCTCAGACCAGGAGAACTCTATAGTTCCGTCCGCTGGGACGTGATCTTTCTGCTGGCGGGTCTAATTCCCCTGGGGCTGGCGATGGACAATGCTGGGGCAACCCAGTGGCTGGCGGATCAGCTCGTCAATCTAGGCAGTGCCTGGTCTGGCTATGCCCTGCTGACGCTCTTTTTCGTGCTGACGTCTTTAGTGACCGAAATTTTGTCCAACAATGCCTGCGTGGTGTTGCTCCTTCCCATCGCTGCTAAGGTGGCCGAGTCGCTCAACTTCAATCCCT
>DATNRH010000279.1 GCA_036703605.1 Candidatus Obscuribacterales bacterium
GGATGGTCGGGCTATGCCAGTCAGCGCCCACCGGGCATTGTCATTCTATTCAGAGGTCTCAAACACTTTGACACCCTCTTTGAAGGTTGGTCACTGGCTCATCTCTAAGATGTGTATAAGCGGTAGCCCAAAAGGAGAGGGACTTTGAGGCATCTTCAATGATGTAGCGACATGTTAAAGACTAGGATTCCCCTCGTCCGCAAGACAAGGGGTTTTGACTACCATTCTGTAGCCGCAGACTAGCTAATCGTGCCGGTAACAGGAGAACTGGCGATCGCGTAGGTTTGCACCGGAATTCGTCCTGCTAGGTAGGCCATGCGTCCTGCCTGGGCGGCCATGCCCATGGCTTGCCCCATGAGAGCTGGCTGTTGAGCTTGGGCGATCGCTGTATTGATCAGCAGCGCATCTGCTCCCATTTCCATGGCTTGGGCTGCTTCGCTGGGGGTGCCAATACCCGCATCCACAACCACGGGAATGGAAGAATTTTCGATAATGATCTGAATGTTGGCCGCATTACGGATGCCTTGCCCAGAACCAATGGGCGAGCCCAAGGGCATGACTGTAGCGCAACCGGCTTCTTCGAGGCGTTTGGCGAGCAGTGGATCGGCGTTGATGTAGGGCAGGACAGCAAATCCTTCTTTCACCAGTTGTTCTGCTGCTTCTAGGGTGCCAATGGGATCGGGTAGCAAATATTTGGCGTCGGGAATCACTTCCAGCTTGACGAAATTATTATCCTCTTGCCCCAGCAGTTTGGCCATTTCTCGCCCCAGACGGGCCACGCGAATAGCATCTTCAGCGGTTTTACAGCCAGCGGTGTTGGGCAACATCCAAATGCGGTTCCAGTCAATAGCTTCAGCCAGACCTTCATGGCCTGGAGCATTGGTTTGCACCCGCCGCACCGCCACGGTCACGATATCGCAACCGCTCGCGGCGATCGCCCCTTGCATATCCTGAAGGCTACGATATTTGCCGGTGCCCGTCATTAAGCGCGATTGAAAACTGCGCCCGGCAATCACCAGGGGGCTATCGATGGTGGCATTCAGAGTGGGAAATTGGGAGGAAAGGGTCTGCACAGAAGACTTCACTGTAATAGAGGTTGGAGTGGTTAAGGGTAAGGGGGGGCGATCGCGATCTGGAGTCACAAATCGCTGCCAGCTAAAGTGGGGTAACAAATCATGGGCGCGACGGTGCAGCACCCAGTCGGTCAGCAGTGTGGCGGTGGCGGGGGCTAGTAAAACGCCGTTGCGATGGTGCCCTACGGCCAGGCTGAGGTTGTCCCAAGGACTTTCGCCTAGGAGGGGCTGTTCATCAGGAGTGCTGGGGCGAAATCCCCACCAGCTTTCTTCCACACACCAGCTAGCCAGGGCAGGAAACAGGCGAATGGTGCGCTCCAGCAGCGACTGAAGACCGCTGGCCGTATTACCAGGGGTGAAACCTACCTGTTCGCTGGTCGCTCCGATGACCATCCGTCCATCTTGGCGCGGCACAAGGTAGATGTCATCTCCAAATAATACCCGCCGTAGGGGAAGGCGATCGCCCTGGGGTGGCTTGAGAGAAAGCATTTGTCCTTTGCGGGGCTGGACAGGAATAGGTAGTAAATCTGCCGCCCAGGCCCCGGTGGCTAGCACATATTGCCCAGCACTCCAGGCTCCCTGAGACGTCTGTAGGGTGGTGATCTGCCCCTGACGCTGGGGCAGGCTAGCGATCGCCACGCCCGTATGCATAACCACACCCAAAGCTTCCGCTGCCGCGACTAAACCGCACATCAAAGCCCGATTATCCACCTGGCCATCTTCAGGAAACCACCAGCCACCAGCCACTGCCTCTCCCAAACCGGGCTGGGCTTGATGAATAGCGGTGCGATCGAGCCATAGGTCGGAGGATGGCGTCAGCGCAGGGGCGGTATAGACAGGACGTAGAATGCCGCAGGGCCAATAGCCGACGGATTGACCGCTCAAATTTTCCAGCTTGCTCACCCACTCTGCATACTGATCTCGACTCCAAAGACAGAGATCCAGCAGGGGGCCAGGGGGTAAGGCTTCTGCTTGGGGGGCCAGCATCCCCGCTGCAGCATAGCCCGCCGCCTGTTGGCGATCGCGCTCTAACACCGTCACCGATGCCCCCTGTCGTTTTAGCTCAATGGCGATCGCTAAGCCTATCAGCCCACCGCCAATGATCACAATATCGCTGGTTGAAGTCATGCTTGCTCGTCAATCCTCAAATCTCTCAGGCTCATTCCTACTGGGGGCTACCACATCAAGTTGGCATCATCATTGGCGGCGCGGTTAGGACGCTGTCTACGGGGACGTTCGTCTTCAGCGGTCGCTCCAGTTCCAGCCGTGTCGCTCTCTTCGGCAGAATTGCTCTCGTCAGAGTTCCCTGAATCATCAGCATTTGCGGGATCGGTGGCTCCCCCAGCCGGGGCAACGCCCACGTCCTCGCGAGCAATTCCGCTGTCATCTACATCGCTGCGATCGCTTTCCTCTTCATCGCCAGAAAACATGCGTTGGAGGCGTACGATGGGCCCCGATCGCTCACTCTCCTCCTGAGCAGTGTCCTGCTGCTGGAGAGCCCGTACGGTTACGCTGAGGAAAAAACCAATTAAGAGCAGAAGTCCTAGGCGTTTTAACATCACGCTTGTCCTCAAGAGATAGATCAATGTCACAGGTCAATGTCACAGAAGCGATCGCCCCAATAGCAGCCCTAGGGATTAGGACTCAGGCTTCCATAGAATGGTGTCGCCCTGCCCCCAAAAACCATCAAACTTTGTGACGGATACATCTCCCAAGACCTGGGTTTGGCAAGCAAGACGGCGGTTGCGATCGGGGGTATGGGGCGGCAAGGAACGACGGGTGATATCGCGCCAATTCGCCTCAGATACCTCCCCTTCCACCTGCACAGCACAGGTGCCGCAGGTGCCAATGCCATGGCAGTTGATCCACTGGGCATTGCCGTTGTAGAGTGCAACCCCGTGCTGCATGAGCACCTGCCGCAGATTTGCGCCGCGATCGCATTCAAGCTCATGTCCCTGGACAAAAATCTTTGGCATGATGGTAGTCCTCGTATCGTGAAACCGGTCGATGATGAATAGCCGACCTCTTTGATTCTAGGTTGATTTTTGGTGCAAAATCCTTAATATGCTCTGTCATGATGGTAGAAGGGTGAGCCTGCCCATTCCAACCGCCTTTAGGATGAACAATCCTAGGACACCCCCTGAGCGATCGCCCTCCTGCCTATGATGGACAGCCGGTCTCCCTCTCCTTTGAGCACAAAACATTCATCTAGGGACGGGACATCCTAGGGACGGGACATCCGAGCCATTCCCTGTAGAAGATCAGCCCCCGTGGACGATCAACCGTCCGCTCTGCAGCCCACTTGGGTAGGATAGATCCATAGCCTAGGTTGTCTGGGCCATCCGTCGTACCACCCTTAACCAATCCGTCGAGCGCATCCTTCCATGACTTTAGACCGTTTGGCATCCCCAACAAAACTCTGGATCTACGACACCACCCTGCGAGATGGAGCCCAACGCGAAGGGCTATCGCTGTCCATTGAAGACAAAATTCGTATTGCTCGCCAGTTGGATCGCCTCGGGGTGCCGTTTATTGAAGGAGGATGGCCCGGTGCCAATCCCAAGGATGTGCAGTTCTTCTGGCAGCTTCAGGAAGAACCCCTCGCCCAGGCAGAAATTGTGGCGTTTTGTGCCACCCGTCGCCCTGGCCGCAGCGCCGCAGATGACACCATGCTGCAACCGATCCTCACGGCAGGAACCCGCTGGGTGACGCTGTTTGGCAAATCGTGGGATCTCCATGTCACCGAAGGCTTGAAGACGAGCCTCGATGAAAACCTCGCGATGATCCAAGACTCCATCGCCTTCTTCCGCAGCCACGATCGCCGCCTGATCTACGATGCAGAACATTGGTTTGATGGCTATAAGCAAAATCCAGCCTATGCTCTAGAAACCATCAAGGCAGCGATCGCGGCTGGAGCAGAATGGGTGGTTCTCTGCGACACCAACGGCGGCACTCTCCCCCATGAGGTCAGCAGCATCAGCCAAGTGGTGGTCGAGCAGGTCACTGCCTACGCTCAGCAGCTTGGCTTGGAAACCGTGCCGCAGGTAGGCATTCACACCCACAACGATTCAGGCACCGCCGTGGCCAATGCGATCGCGGCTGTGATGGAAGGGGCGCGCATGGTACAGGGTACGATCAACGGCTATGGCGAGCGCTGCGGCAACGCTAATCTCTGTACGCTGATGCCCAATCTGCAGCTCAAGTTAGGCTACGACTGCGTATCGAACGACCAGCTCGCCCAACTATCCGACTCCAGCCGTTTAATTAGCGAAATCGTCAACCTAGCTCCCGACGACCATGCTCCCTTTGTCGGTCTCTCTGCCTTTGCCCACAAGGGCGGTATTCATGTGAGTGCAGTGGAACGCAATCCCCTCACCTACGAACATATCCAGCCGGAATTGATCGGCAACCATCGCCGCATTGTTATTTCCGATCAGGCTGGCTTGAGCAATGTCTTAGCGAAGGCCCGCAGCTTTGGCATCAACCTCAATAAACAAGATCCCACCTGCCGCCATATTTTAGAGCGGTTGAAGGTGCTAGAGCATGAAGGCTACCAGTTTGAAGCTGCCGAAGCTAGCTTTGAACTGTTGATGCGGGAGGCCCTGGGACAACGACAAACTTTCTTTGGCGTGGAAGGGTTTCAAGTCCACTGCGGTATGGTGCCCGATTCCCAAGCCTGGGAGACCAATTCCTTAGCAACGGTGAAGCTGTTGGTGAATGGGCAGCATATCCTAGAAGCAGCAGAGGGAAATGGTCCTGTCTCTGCCCTCGATGCAGCCTTGCGTAAAGCGTTGACCAATGTCTATCCGGTCATTGCAGACTTCCACCTAACGGACTACAAGGTGCGGATTCTAGACGGAACCGCCGGCACCTCGGCCAAAACGCGGGTGCTGGTAGCCTCCAGCAATGGTTACCAACGCTGGACAACGGTGGGGGTGTCGGGCAATATCATCGAGGCATCTTACCAAGCAACCGTGGAAGGGTTGGAATATGGGCTGATGCTCCAGAACCAGGCCAAGGCAGCGCTGACATCGTGATCGGGTTGCTTGCCTAACGATGATGGTGGCAGCAGGGTGATCGTGGTTGCTCGGTTAGAACGGCTACTAATGATGATGGTGGTGACGACGGCGATGACGCACCTGCCGCAGGCGACGTAGATGGCGCACCAGCCATAGACCTATGCCGTAGCTACAGAGGGAGGCGATCGCTCCTATCACAAGGGAGCCCACAAACAGGCTCGCTATGAAGTCACCGCTGGTATCCATAAAGGCATCCCAGGAATTTAGCGACAGTCCCTCGGCCAGTTCTAGCTCTAGCCCTAGGATCTGGCGTCCAATGTGAAAGTTGAACGCGTAGAGGGGAACATAGGTCAAAGGATTGCTAATCCAAGTGCCGGCAGCAGCGACCAGCTTGTTGCCGCGAAAAATGGCCGCCAGCGCAATGCCAATCAGGGTTTGGAGGCCAAATAGGGGAAAGCAACCAGCAAAGACCCCAGCAGCTAAACCACGGGCGATCGCCTCAGAGCTACCCCGCAGACGAATGAAACGATAGAACAGATAGCGCAGTTGACGACGCCATCCTCGGTGTTGACGGCGCGATCGCCTCGGTAAAGTTGGGGGTTCATCAACGGGATTTGGGGAAAGACGGGGCGATCGCATAATACTAAGTCAGTCACGGCAGGACATCTGGGCAGTGAGGATGGTGACAGAGCACTTCAGTTACCAGGGATACTTTACGATTGTAGACGGTTGCCCCTAGAGTTTGAATCCGGGTATCTCAACACTCCGTAGATAACCTGACGCCCCAGCGGTATAAAAAGATTCCACATCAAGAGTCCACCTAGTAAGAGTGAATGGGCCATGGCTGCATCCTTGAATCACCACGAAACCATTGCGGCGATCGCCACTGCCATTGCCCCAGAGCAAGGTAGTGTCGGCATCGTGCGGCGATCGGGAAATCAATCTCAGGCGCTCGCCCGGCGTCTTG
>DATNRH010000280.1 GCA_036703605.1 Candidatus Obscuribacterales bacterium
CCCCCATAAAGAGATCAGGCCAACCCCCTATCAGAAGTTGGCCCGATGCCGTCAACCTGTAACTTTCTTTTCCTTCACTTCTTCATACAGATTCCAGACTTGCCAGCCTTCCTGCTTATCTAGACTTTTCCTCAGCTCATCGACCATCTTGTTATCCAGATCATTACTGGTTTTCTTCGCCGCCCAATCAGCCAACAGCACGATCAGATTGAGCAAAAACCTCTCCGTGAGGAAAGTCGCCAACAGCGTCTTGAGCACACCCAGCAGCATTACTCGCATAAGTCACCTCGATTAGAAGAAATACAATTCCTGTCCAGCCATCCTACGCTCCATGTGCTTCGTTTCCAGATTCTTCCAAGCCCGCTGCACCCGATTCTGGAACAGGTTATACGCATCCTTATCCCGAACAACCTCCGCACATGCCATTCCCACCTCGTTGATGAAGACATCGGGCGCATGGGTCAGCCACAGGTTAGTCCCGGTCGGCGCCAGCCCGGACACCGGCACATCTCTCTTCAGGTAGGCAAACAGCACATCGTAATCAGCATCCGGCTTGGGGAAAAACTGAATCTGATTATCCCCATAGAGCGCGTAATACTTGGGCAGCCCCTCCATGGGATATGCCCCACTGCCGTAAGCCTCGGTGGCGCTTACCCAATCAGTAGGCACTACCTCCGCTCGAGTCCCGTCGTCCATCGGAATGAAAACGCCCTCTTCCAGATCAACCATGAGAAAGCCAGCCGGCAACTCCAACGTTTCCGCAGTCGGCCCAATCTCCAACACGTCCACCTTACTGAGAAACCAGGGGACAAACGCTTGCCCCTCCAGAATCCCCTCCTGAGTCAGATCCATCTCCCCGGTGATGAACGCAGACATATCCGCCTCAGTCCGCCCGGAGAGCCGCTGCCCAATGATCTTGATTGCTGTCTGCTTATCCATTTGTGGCCCCTTTTACTAGATTGAATCCGCCCCACATTAGGCTACGGCAAAGATCTCGTATGCCCCATGCTCCACATACTCAGCCTGTGTCGTCCGCCAAGTAGTATCACCGCCGCCCCAGAAGATAGTGCTCATGATCCCGTCAATCGTCACAGTCCCGAGATCGCGGAAGATCACGCCCAGTTGCTCGAAGACCGGCTTACCATCAACCCAGACGCGAACGAAGCCGTCATCCTGTCCCAGCGTATTCATCTTCACTTCTTGCTCGATGGTATGCACCGCACCAGGCACAATGCGAAACGAACCTCGAGCCACACTAGCCCCGAAGTCATCCATCGAGTTCATGCAGTAGAGATACAGCTCCCCTTGCCCATGGGTGCGGAACATCATCCGAGAAGAGAAGCCGTTATTTGCTGGCGCCCCGCCGGAGGGACTATTCCCGCCGTAAAACCCCGGCAGCTTCCCGCCCTTAACGAAATCTACTCCCGGCTTGAACCTGACCTTATACTTCAGAAAGGCATGCTCCAGCCCGGCCAGCAGCCTGCTTTCCCAGCCCGATCCACGGATCAACGTAGTATCCCCGACATACGCGCCAGCTTCCACATTCGTTCGGAAATACGCCTGCCCATCGAAGTCCGCATGAGCGGGCATCAAGTCAGTAGCATCCAGCCCCCAAACTCCAGTGCCGCCCAGATCCACATTGAAGTCAGTAGTCAGCACAGCCTCGACGGTTCCCTGCGTCGGCACATACGCAGTCTTGCCCCCAACATTCGCTGCCTCAGCATCGCGGCGCCGGAACCACGTCGGAGTCAACAGGGCATGAGTGGCAATCGCAGCCCCGCTCACATTGTTGATCGTCGCGGAGTAGAATGGCGTCGTCACATCCGCATCAGTCAAATCGTAGATGTCCATGCGCCCAATCAGTATACTTTCAAATTGAGCCCCATTGCTGAAGCCTAGAAGCCTGATCGACGGATCATTATTGGTGGCGTCCGGCGCACTGGGAATGGTCTGCACCAGCTCTTGCCAACCGGCACCCGGAGTGACAGCCAGATTACTCCCGGCGAGGTTAGCACTCACATCGTAGTACGCCACCTGGAACGTATCAGTAAAACCCTCGAGAGTATCAGGATTCACCCACACCCGAATTTCATACTGATGCCCAGGCACCAACTTCTGCGGCAAATCAATCCATTGCTGATGATTATCCACTCCATCAAAGTAGACCTTAACCGCGCCATACCCTCCATCCTGATCCACCTGCCCATGAGTCTTGGTAACGTTGGCGCTGGACTCCAGCCAAGGCGTGTCCTCAGTAATGATCGGGTACAGCCCAATGTTGGGATTAACCAAAG
>DATNRH010000281.1 GCA_036703605.1 Candidatus Obscuribacterales bacterium
TTGTTAGCTGTGTATTAATGGCCTGTCGCTTTTCCATATCTGCCGAGATTCGGGCAAGCTGCTCATTCTGCGTCTGGATAGCTTCAGCCTGTACTCGATTCTGCACTTCCAGGCTGCCGAACTCTTTTAGCTCAGACCAGAACCAATAGCCAGCACCCGCCCCAGCAATCAGCAAAGCAATTAGCGCATAGCCTGAAAAGGGTGAAGCCGCAAAACCGCTAATCTTTTTCGCTATCCAGTTCATTGTCTTTCTCCAATCGCCACTTGATCATCCCGCTTATGATGGCAGGCAAGCCCATCAGGGTTAGATACACGCCGCCCACAGCCGCTGTGACCTCTGCTATGTCGCTAAAGACCTTATACGTGCCCCATCCTACCAGTGCTAGGTAATACACCGATATGAGGGCTGTGAGGGCGTAGTGCTTATATAGCCATCTAATCACAGGTAGCCCCTCATTCCTCTGATGGTTTCATAAAGTGGCGTTGGGTCAATGTAATCATTGCCGTTCATAATCTCAAAATGCACATGCTGAGTGCCGCCATCGGCCATGCTGTCCAGTTCCTGGGAGCCACCCAAGACATCATGAACCGTTACGTAATCATCTAGCTCAACGTGGGGGCGAACGTAGAAGACTCGATACTTGTAGTTGCCCGCCGTGACTTCCACATAGCGAATCTCGCGGTTGCCAGCATACGGCCAACCTAGCTTGGTCACAGTGCCATTGACCGGCGAGCATATGGCCGTGCCAGGGTTGCACATTAAGTCAATGCCCTTGTGCTTCCTGTTGCCCCTCGGGGCGTCATACCAGCCGCAGCCTTGGGCGTCACACTTGCGCTTTGGCAGAGAGTAAAATGATGCGCTCATGTTGCTGGCGGTGTCGGCAATGCAGCAATCACTTCGGCCAGTGTTGGCGGCTCAATCTCACCGGCTTTAAACTGTTGCAGCATGGCAAAGGCTGTGGCGTAGATTTCGCCGGTCCACAGGCTCAATGCCTTGGCCTCTGCTTCGAAAGGGTTGCCCACGGTCAAGAACTTGCCCACGCTGTCCATGGACTTGTAGCCACGGTCGCGGGCTGTCTGGTCCACGTACTTGTCAAGCTCG
>DATNRH010000282.1 GCA_036703605.1 Candidatus Obscuribacterales bacterium
CAACACCTCCAGGTGCTGCCGAAAGTCCAACGGGCTGCCCGCCGGGAGGTAATTTCTTACCTTTTCATAGACAGTTTGGGGCTCCTCCCCAACTATCTCAGCTACACAAGTATAAATGTTACCTGTCTCTGGTGACGAGAAGTTTGTCGCCACTTCACAGTCGGGGAGATCCACGACCTTTCTCTTCCCCTTGTACCCTCGCGCCTTTGGAGGGTGGTCAGGAGACTTACGTTTCTGGCCAGCCATAGTGGTGGTCGTAGCGTTCTGCTGTTGCGTCACACTCCCACTTGAGTGTTCCGCACCAGCATGAGCAGGAGCCGTCTGCCCCTGTGTACCTGACTGCCCTCGGCAATCAGCGCTCTCAGAATCCGAGTCCGACTCTGACTCTGAGCTGGACGAAGAGACGCTCTCCTCGCTGTTCAGACTGTTCCTGCCAGCCTGCTGTTGGAGTGCCTCTACAGTGAGGCGAAATTCAGCATTCCACTCCAAGAGTGTTCGCTCAAGATTAGCCAGCTCAACTTCAAAGTTAGCCAGGTAGTTGGGTTCTTCCACGGCACGCGCGGTGTGTTGGTGCATCACTGGGATCACGATCCCGTTCTGCGTCAGATTCTGATAGAACGCATGTGTTCTACCTCGGAAAATTCGAACGGCGGCTAGAATCATCTGCTCGGCCACTCGCGGCGCACGCTGAAGCATCTCTGCCCAGCGCTGTTCATACTCATTAGCAGGGAAGTGGACCCTCACATACTCCTGCATGTAGGCCTCCATCTCCTCTGTCAAACCTCCAAGCCACACGCTCCACGTCGGCGTGCGGATCTGCGAGTGCTGCACCTGCGCAAACGCGTGCTGCAACTCCTGTGGTTCATTGGCTGGTGGAAACCGCCAATGCAATTGCGGTGCCAGAAAGTTGGGGGGTGGCGTCGTCATCTCCCAGATCTGCATCGCGGTATCTAGCACGTGTACTGCTGCCTCGGACCTAATCTGGTTTAGGGCAGGACACTGGTTGAGAATATGCTCCAGAGTCTCCTCTGGTGCATCGCAAAGACG
>DATNRH010000283.1 GCA_036703605.1 Candidatus Obscuribacterales bacterium
ATTGGATGGGGGAGGGCCACCCGCAGGTACCAATTGCTGCTGATTTGGCTGTTGAGGATGTCCATAAGGAGCCGCTGGCGGTGGAGCCTGTTGTTGCTCAAAAACCGAAAATGGATCGGCAGCAGGTGGCGGCGGACCTCCATAAGGCTGAATGGCTTGAGATTGGCCAGGAGGTGGGCCGTATCCAGCATAGGGGTTGGATTGCTGCTGGGCCGGAACTAGAGCACCCGCATTGGGATCCGACCAAGGATCGGCATACAAATCAGCGCCTCCAGGGCCAGGAGGAGCTCCATAGCCAGAGCCATAAGGATCATTGCTGGGTGGTGGTGGTCCTCCATACCCACTTTGCTGTTGAGGTGGTGGTGGTGCCCCAAAATCAGGAGCTCCTCCAGCTCCATAAGGATCATTTGGACCGCCGTATCCAGGTTGTTGTCCAGGAGGTGGCCCACCGCCAAAACTTTGGTCCGATGGTGGTGGAGGGGCTCCATAATTTGGCTGTGGTTGACCGGGAGGAGGGCCTCCAAATCCACCATAACTATCGGAAGGAGCTGGCGGGCCTCCAGGGAATCCACCCGGTTGGTTTTGACCGGGTTGCTGCAGGCCTCCAGGAAATCCACCTGATTGCTGCTGCTGTCCAGGAGGTGGCGGTGGAGCCTGTCCAGGAGGTCCCTGTTCACTTCCAGGGAAACCTCCATAACTTTGATCCGATGGTGGTGGAGCTCCATATCCACTAGCGTTGGGACTCCCAAAAGGATTTCCTGCATCCGAAGGAGGTCCTCCCATCTGTTGCTGGCCACGACCGGGCGAAGGCGGTGGTGGTGCCATGGAATTGGAAGACTGTGTTGGGTCAAATCCACCATAAGTAGATCCTGGTCCTTGCTGCTGCTGCTGAGGAGGCGGCTGGGATCCCATTCCTAGTGATTGCTGAGAACTCATCATTCCAGGATTTCCTCCGACTCCTCCCATGTCATTCATACTATTCATCATTGGTGGTTGCTGCTGCATTCCACCATATTGAGGCGGCTGGCCATATCCTCCTGGTCCTCCCTGAGGCGGTCCTCCTCCATAGCCACCGCCATAACCACCAACTCCTCCTGGTGGTCCACTATTCATGACTGGTTGGTTCATAACCGGTGCTTTTGGCGCAGGTGGTTGGGCCATGATGCTTCCGCCATTGTCATAGGGCGAAGAACCAGGTGCTTGAGCAGGAGGCGCGGCACCAGGGGCCCCAGATGGAAGTGCGGCTTGGAAATCCGCTGCGAACTGATCAAACGGGTTGGACATTGTTATTTTGTTGTTGTTCGATAAACAATAATTTTCGGAGTGATGAATATGACAGTGAGTGACTCTTAGATGTTCTCACGCGTTTAATAGGCAGTCTTTTTTTGGTGTCGCTCAAAAAGATCCTCGGTGGCACGACGTCTTTGTCTGATTCAATTCGTTACAAACCAAAACCTGAGATCAACCAACAAGAACTGTGATCGCGATTCTTCGATGCCGCTGCTACTTCTTGTTGTTGTTGTGGGGAGGCAGGAATAGACTAATCATATAATAATGACAATATGGACGACAGAGCGCACTTTGCGTTGAATCGAAACAGCAATCCAACAACCGAAGATGCCCACCAATTTTTCGACAGCCTCCACGTGCGATAGCACCGCGCGTTTTTGCTGCAAAGAAAAAGGTGATGGATGACGAGGCTTGCGATCCTTGAGCGTGCCCTCTATATCGCCAGGCGTGTTTACGTAAGATCAGGTAGTGACTTCTACATCTATGGCTCAACGGTCACGACAGTCATTTCAAACATACTCTGCAGGCGCGAACGGCTCGATTTATCATTTTTTGGAGCAAGATCAAAGATCGAACTGAATTAAAATTTGAAGCTCAACTTCCCAGAACCCTGAATACAGTACAGTACAGTTGAGCAATCGTACAGTATATACTTCATTGAAATTGGGCTGAAATCAAAGAAGAAGATCAGGGATATCTTGAGTTTAGTGATGGCAGTACATAGTACTATACTCTCTCTTAGTAGAGTATTAGGCGCTACTGTACCACTATAGTGTTCTTTGATGTTCGTCAAAGCACCAAATTGAATGACGCAATCAAATGTCAAATACTAGTACTGTATAAAGATACAAGATGCTGTACTGTAGCATTATTGCTCAACTACGAGTACAGTATTATATATTCTCTACGTAGACCCTCATCGTCAAATAATGAACATAGTTTAGTCTAGTCTAGTACGGAGTAGTCTATACCAGTTCTCTACAA
>DATNRH010000284.1 GCA_036703605.1 Candidatus Obscuribacterales bacterium
CCGAGACCGAATATCTCTCGGTTCCTGATGGCTTGGCCGAAGGGTTAAACGCCACCGCAGCCCATCAACAAGGTATTACCGGCAAAGGGGTGAAGGTGGTGATTGTGGATACGGGTTGGTATGCTCATCCCTACTTTGAAAAGCATCATTACAACGTCAACATCCACCTTGCCCCTGGCTCCACCGATACCTGCAGTGACCTCATCGGCCATGGCACCGGCATAGCGGCAAACCTACTGGCGATCGCCCCCGAAGCCGACCTCACCGTTGTCAAAGCCGATGTTGCCATTGCCGGAACGCTGAAGAGCGTTAACTCTGTCAGTGCTTTCCGCGCCGCCATCAACCTCAACCCCAACATTATCTCCTGTAGCTGGGCGTCTGATCAGCGATCGCCCCGCTTATCTCCCGCCAATCGTGTCCTAGCTGCAACCGTAGCCTACGCCGTCCGTCAAGGCATCACCGTTGTGTTTTCGGCAGGCAACGGTCATATGGGCTTTCCCTCCCAGCATCCTGATGTCATTGCCGTCGGCGGAGTCTATCGCCATCTCCAAGGCTCCCTCAAGGGCACCCTAGAAGCCAGCAACTACGCCAGCGGTTTTGTCAGCCCTGTTTATCCCGGCCGCCGGGTTCCCGATGTATGCGGCCTGGTCGGACAACTTCCCTATGGTTGCTACATCATGCTACCCGTCCCCCCTGGCTCTGTGATAGACCAAGACTTGGGCTCCCCGATACGCAACGGTACACCCAGCAAAGACGGTACCCATTACAGCGATGGTTGGGCCGCCTTTAGCGGAACCTCCGCCGCCGCTCCCCAAGTAGCTGGGGTCTGTGCCTTGATTAAGCAAGTGAAAAGCGCCTTATCCCCTGCTGCTATTAAACAGCTTTTGCAGCAAACAGCTATTGATGTCTTAGGTGGCTTTAGCCATCCGTCTAGTGGTGATGCAGCAGCCCGTGATGGGCCAGATTTGGCTACCGGAGACGGATTGGTGAATGCAGGGAAAGCTACAATGTTCAGCTTTCAAAAATCCAAGGAACCTTGCTGTAAACCTCATAAATCTAGATCTGATTCTTGGTTAACTTCTAAAAATCTATCGACATTATCAACTAGGAGCGCGACAATGAGAGATGACTTCCCTCAGCTATGCAAACACTTTGATGAGATTAGAGTGAGAATTGATAGGATTCTAAAGGAAGAATTTATTGATCTAGAACTGATAGAAGAAGTTGAACTAGATCTTCAACCTGAGTTCTTTATTCCTCGAGCTCCTCAAGCTGATGTTGTGTTAGAGCTTCAAAAAATGCTTTCTAGCTTACCTGAAGAAAGTATTGCCATCGAAAAGAAACACATTCTTGCAGCGGAGAGTCTATTGCGAATATCTCGTTGCAATAAATTAGCCATTAAAGTCTTGATTGCAGGGTTAAGCAGCAGTAGAGAGGAAGTCCCTGAACTTGCTTCCAGAGCGCTAGGAGAAGTAAGAACACTTTCGTCAGATAAAAACAAATTTAGCAATTTGGGGAGTAGAGAAAGAACGCCAGAAGAATGTGCATTTGCAGGACTATCATATCCGTGCGGCAATAGCTACTTTAGCAAATAGATTCAATTAAACGTGTCGCCTTCTAGGATGATCCGTCGTATTTTTTCGCAATCTCTATCTGGATTTAAGCCAATAATGGAGGGCAATTTTGTCTGGCATAGTAGAGATTCAACAAGCTGTTCTTCTGTTAGCCCAAAACTATCTTTTAAGTCAGCCATAAAAAGATAAGTGTTTTTGAAGTTAGCATTTTCTAAAAAGGAGTTACTAAAGTTAGCACTCATGAGATCAGTTCCCTCAAAATTAGCGTCCTTTAAATCTGAACCTTCAAAGTCAGCATTTGCTAGAATTGCTCGGGAGAAATTAGCTCTCCATAAAGAGGCTCTTTGGAGCTTAATTCCAGTCAGTTCTTCCCTGCATAGATTTATCTCCTCTAGTTTTTCTCTCTCCCCAGAAAGCAACAAATATCTCAGGAGAAAAGCTGCTCGTGGATTCTGAGCACATGTTTCATTTGAGAAGAAAGTTGAGTGAGCAAGATTAAGAATGAGTAGGTGAGTGACTACTAGAGATCCCAATACTGGGAATATTGATATTAGTGCTG
Source organism: Candidatus Obscuribacterales bacterium (assembly GCA_036703605.1). Taxonomy (NCBI): domain Bacteria; kingdom Bacillati; phylum Candidatus Melainabacteria; order Candidatus Obscuribacterales; species Candidatus Obscuribacterales bacterium. Next base: position 2,134 of record DATNRH010000284.1, read on the forward strand.
TATTCTTAACTATTTTTATTCTTTTAAAGAAAAGACTCTTCCTGATGAATTGACGGGCGGAGTGAGAGATTTGAGTGCCAGGAGTTAAGGTGGTCAGTTTAGCTAAAGATTTGGCATCGCGTAAGCTTCTTCCCTGCAGTAAGTACTCCTGAGATCTATGATGCCTTTCCCATTCCTGGACAGATTGTTCGATCTTGTGTTTTTGACATAGCAATTCCCATTGTTGGTTAAGCCATACACGCAGTTCTTCCCAGTGTTGGATTAGGGCTTCGTGGGCAACTTCTACCATCTCAATCTGTTGCTGATTTGCAGAGGTCACAAGAATCCAAACGCCAGGGCGGGCGAATTGGTGGATAATGTTGCGGACTTTAGGTTCGTCGCCCTTTTCGGTGATGAGTTCTGAGATGCTAGCACGGCGGCGGGTGGCGGTTTTGTCGTCGTTGAGTTGGATGAGAGAGAGGAAAATGCAGCGGGCGATCGCTTGCTCGTCTTCAGAGAGGCTGTTGTAAATACGCTGGGCTTCAGTGGCCACGGCACCGCCCACGCCGCCGATACGTTCTAGGGTGTCCGCCGGTTCAATACCTTGGCGCAGACCTTCCCAAATTTGGGTGAGAGCAAATTGCAGCAGGGGCAGAGCGCCTTCCTGACCTTGGGCCTCGTGGACAAGGAGCTGCACCGTGGCTTTGTCCAATTCATAGCCCGCTTGTTTGGCCGGGGCCGCGATCGCTACCGCTAGGTCGTCCGGGGTCATACTGGGCACGAGAAACCCTTGGGACGAGAACAGTTGGTTGAGTTGGGGATGTTGTTGGGTGGCTCCGAGAAAATCGCTGCGCATAGTAATGATGACCGAGACCTGCTGGGCGCGATCGCAGGCGGCGACCAGCAAATTGTCCACAAAGGCACGCCGTACCTGCTCGTCATCGCAGAGGGTATAGAGTTCTTCAAACTGGTCAACCAGCACAATCAGCGGCAGAGCATCAATATCGGGGAAGACCCCAGCAATGCGGCGGAGACCATCATGCTGTTGATTGGACGCGGTTTGCACAAGAGCTGCCCTAAACTCATCGGCCTTAGCGAGGGGGGTAGCATCCTGGGTGACAATACGGGCCAGCACGGTAGCCAGCGCATCCAGGGGATGGGTACCAGGGGTGAGCACCGCCACCCTAGCGCGATCGCGCCCTGGCAAGGGTTGGCGACCCAGTGCTGGGATCAGCCCCGCCCGCGCCAAGGAGGATTTGCCCGATCCAGAGGGGCCATAGATGGGCAGGAGGCGAATGGTGTTTGGGGTGTTGTGTAGCGATTGGAACCGTTGCCAAAGGTCTTGGATATGGCGATCGCGGCCAAAGAAGCGATCGCCGTCGGCCTCTCGAAATGCCTTAAGCCCCTGGTAGGGATTGTCGCCCAGGGTTGCTGTAGACCGGGGCAGCTCTTTTTCGGTAGGCATCTGGGATAGGTAGACCGTCACCTGGCCAATCGCCATCCCTCCTGTCATACTGCCAATGACCTGACCTTCGTTTTGGGATGCGGTCTGTTGGATGGTGGTGTGATCCAAACCGAGTGGGCTGTCTGACCGGGGAGCCGGATCAGCATCTGGCGCAGCCGTCATGGTGGACTCCTGGGTAGTGCTTCCTATGTTCAGGATGCCCTCATACCTAGCCCCTCTCTAGCAGAGTTAACAATTGCATACAAGTATTAATACTTAGGTACAGAGCTTAGAAGTTGATGCCGCCCTGCACGTTGCCATCAATACGGCCAATGGCTTTGCCTCCAGTCATTTGACCAATCACCTGTCCTTGGTTGCCGGTTACGGTTTGGTTCACTTGCACCGCGCCGGACGACACCGGATTCTCCTGCAAAATTTGGGCGATCGCAGCAGCCAACTCCGGATCATTCTGAAGCAATTCTGCCAATTCTTCCCGGAGAAATTGTTGACGGCCCTCGCTTGTGGGGTTAGCAGCTACCTGTTCAGCAGCAATCCGGGCAGACTCCTTAGCCTCCAATTTAGGCCTTAGTTTTTCCCAAATTTTCTTCGTGGTTGCCCAGGTATCCTGACCAATATCTGCTGAGGCACTTTCAGCAGCCTTGAGCAAAAAGGGTAGACAGGGACTCAACAATGCTGTCAGGGCTATGATGTCCATAGTATTGTCCTCAAAGGGTTTTACAGACGAGGCGCGATCGCCGCCTACTAAACTAGAGAGCCGGCGCACTGATTTGAAGCTTCCCACCCCCTGCCTTTATTGTCGCAAATCGCACCCGATCTTTACAGAAAACCATACCGGTCACATCCAGGAATCTAGCACCGATGACGATGGTCAACGGGCGATCGGTTGCATTAGCCTCCATAACAACATCCACCCCATACCACCAAAGACTCTGAGGACTGAGATATCTGAAACACGAGTGGTTTTTTTCTAATTAATTATCCCTGATCTTCACATTCTAAGCAGGCGTTTGCCCAGCAATATCAGCGCTGCTCTACCCTGTCTTTTTGCACCTTATCGTACCCCTTCTATGGGAGACTCACGCTAGCACAATAACAGCAGAGCTATTCACGCAGCCTAAAATCGTTTTGGGAGCAGTAGAGCTTGCTTTTGGATAGTAAGTCTCATCGGGCGGATCTCACCTGAGTGAGACAATCACGCGTCTTCGCCGAAGACCAAGCTATTTCTCACCCAAAATCTGCCATCAAACGTCATCGGTAATCCTTCACCCTCCAGTTAATTGAGCTAACCAAGGTTTGAATTCAGGTGTTGCTGACTAGCAGCGTGATTTTGCATGACGTTTCAGAACGTCTAGCTAGAGGTTCATACCCTAATTCAACAACACCTGAATTCTTTTGAGGACTACTCACAGTTGATCATCCAGGGAGTGCCAAATTTATCGATCGCCATACCGAATCGTTGTGCCCAGAAGGTTTTTTCTAAGGGCATTTGAATGTTGCCACCTTCCGATAGAGCTTGAAAGATAGTCTCGGCTTTGTCTGGATCAGGAATTTGCAGTGAAACCGAGAATCCCTTGGGAATCTCATAACTTCCGGGAGGGCAGTCTGATCCCATAATGGCCCAGTTGCCCAAGGTAAGTTGAGTATGCATGATTTTGGTTGCCCATTCTGGTGGCACGTCGGCTTCGGCAGGCGAACCAGCAAACGGCATCATAGCACAAAGGTCTCCACCCAAGACTTGGTGATAAAACTTGAAGGCTTCTTCACATTGACCGTCAAAGAATAGGTAAGGATTAACTTGCATAACGGTTTCCTCTTTTTTCAATAAAACGTGTGGCATGGATCATGACGTAGCAGAAAGGGCCAGCCCCTAGCAACATGTTGTCGGCTCAACTAACAGGCTAATGCCAGCAACGATAAGCATGGTAGCGATAGCAATCTGACTAAAGGTACGATAGTTCGTCGATTTTGACAGAACTTGTTTTACCAAAACAGCGATCGCGAAGGTTGACCACAGGACAATTAACACAGCCATAGCTCATGGGATAGATAACTTTCCCTCAGCAGCGCAGACATTTTCCAGGAACACCCTCAGAACCGTCTCGGCACTGTAGCTACAAGGACTTAGCGTTGAACTTAGACCACGTGGCTCGATCTAGGCGATAAACAGAACAGTGATCGTCACCAAAGCGTCGATGCTCCAAAAACTGGAAGCCGAAACGCTGATAAAAGCAGTGGGCGCGGGTATTACTGGTTAACGGATCAATCAGAACAGCAGTTATCTCAGGGTTGGCAAAGCAGCGGGACAGAGCTATCTGCATCATGTTGGTGCCGTAGCCCTTACCCAACTCTGTCGCCTCCCCTATCCAAATGTCGATCGCCCGCAGATGGTCAGGCACATCGCCCCAGTAGTGGCTATCTTCTTGAGCAGGGTCAATGATTTGAACAAAACCAATGGGGCGACCGTCTAGCTCTGCAATCCATTGCTCACGCCAAATGGGGGTGCGGGCTAGCTCCACCTCCCAACCCCAGTCATCACCGCCGTGGCTAGCGATGATGTGGGGCTGGGCATCCCAATGACGGAGAAGCGCCGCGTCAGCAAGGGTAGCGGGACGAAAAGCTATGATGCCGGACTCAGACATGGTGGTCACCTGCTGGCGTAACATCAGCTAACTACTCAACCATATTAGTTCAATTGTACTATGGCAAGGTTGTACGACATAAATCTTTAAACATGGGTCAAGAGAGGATCACTAGGCAAAACGGACAAGACGTTCAGACCATGTCTTCCATCGAGCTTGGCGGCATCAGGTAAAGCAGAGAATTGTAGGTGCAGTTTAAGGTCGTTGCGGTGCCTTCGATGCCAACCACATCGCCTCTCGCCACTGCCCTCACCAAGCATTTTTTGGGTGCTTTCAGACACGCAGACAATCCGAAAGGAGAAATTTAAGGACTGGATGCGAAGACTACTAACGATGTCCATCACCCGCTGCCGACAACCTTTGTATCATAACTAATCGGCT
>DATNRH010000285.1 GCA_036703605.1 Candidatus Obscuribacterales bacterium
TGGGTGATATTAATACAGAATTTTTTAATTCAGATGGCATGCGCCGTGGAGGTGGCCCGGTTGTCCTTGCTGCGCCAGGCGATATTCAAGTTGGATCGATTACGACGGGAGGAGAATTTGAAGATACGGAAGTGGGCGGCTTTGTTAGCCTGACAGCAGGACAAGATATTGAGGTCGTGACGATTGATACCTCAGGTTTTGATGGTGGGGATGTAACCATTCGCGCTGGTGGCACGTTTCGTGCAACGGGAACATTCCTGAGTGATGATGTTGATTTTGATCCTAGCAATGATGCGATTAATAGCGGGCCCGGAGACGGCAGCACCATTCCTGCTCGTCAAATTCCTACCAGCATCAATGCGACTGCTTTTGCCGGCGGTGCAACGATTACGATTGAACATGGTGGACGGGAGTTCTTGGTGGGCCCTATTTTTGAGCGAGACTTCGATGGCCGTGTTGTTTATGTGAATGATGCCGGTAATGTTGTTACCTACCTGAATGCAGAGGGTGCAATCAACCGAGATCCAGAGGGAAGGGTTGTTTTTACAGATGCTGATGGTAACGAAACCCTGGATGCGACTCCGCTTTATGCTTTCCTAGATGTTGATGAGTTATCCGATGATGTCAGCTATACTGCTGGCGCGATTACCTCCAATCAAGCCAATGCTGGAGCCGTTACCTCGTTTAGGGATCGCCCGTTTCTGACGGATGAGTCTGTATCTCTTGGAGATGGTCGAATTCAAGTTTTATCCAACTACACACCGCCGGACATTCCCGGTGGTGAGACTCCGGGTGGTGAGACTCCAGGCGGTGAGACTCCAGGCAGTGAGACTCCGGGCGGCGAGACTCCCGGCGGTGAGACTCCCGGCGGTGAGACTCCCGGCGGTGAGACTCCCGGCGGCGAGATTCCAGGCGGTGAGACTCCGGGTGGCGAGACTCCAGGGGGAGACTCTGGCGTCGATCGCCCCCGCCCTAATGAAACCCTCGCCAATGATCCCTGTAGCGCGAATTCCTTGTTAGCGTTTCAGGTTAGCAATGATGCCATCTTAGAACTGGATGATTCCATTGTTGCAGAGTTACAAACGAGTCGTGCGGGTCAAAATGCGTTGTGCAATCAGCCGGAACCGTCTCGCCCTAATCCCTTGCGATCGCCCTCCCAGAATGAACCTCAGTCCCAAGCTGTTCCTAATTCAGGCGCAAGCGATCGCCCGATGGAGCTACCGCAGGTTGACCAACCGGAGGTACAGATTTGATGCGGTGGCTAGTGTTGGCGTTACTGGGATTAGCGATCGCCCTTTTGCTTGCCCTACCGATGTCCCAGCCTACCCTAGGGGCTGAATCTCAATCCTTACCTGTTCCAGCTAGAGTGGATGTTACTGAGGGCGATCGCTGGTTTCAGATGGGTATCGACCAGTATCAAGCCCATGATTTCGAGCAGGCGATCGCCTCTTGGCAGCAAGCGCTTGAGATTTATCAGCAGATATCCCACACGGCCCAAATTCAGGCAACAGTTAGTAATCTTGGAGCTGTGTCCCTTGCTCTTGGGAACTATGCCGAGGCCGTCACCTGGTTAGAAATTGCCCTAGATTACGCACGACAGGAGGAAAATTCCCTGGCTCAGGCGCGCACGTTAGGTAACTTAGTCATTGCCCATCGTTCCTTAGGGCACTATGACCGAGCTATTGCCGTCAGTCAAGCAGCTCTGCAGATCATGCGAGACTTGGGCAACCGCTCCGGGGAGGAGCAGGTGCTCAGTAATCTTGGTAATGTTTATGAACGTATCGGTGACTATGACAGGGCGATTGCGACCTATCAACAGGGGCTGACTTTAGCGCGGGCATTAGGCGATCGCCAGGCGGAGGGAATTATCTTATCCAATCTAGGAGGAGTCTATGCGGCCCAAGGGGATCATGACCGAGCGATTGCTACCTATCTATCGAGTCTCGCCATTGCCCAGTCGATCCATGATGTAGCGGGGGAAGCCCATACGCGCCTCAATTTAGGATCCGCATACTTCATCACCCATCAAGATGCCCTAGCTCTTGATTATTATCAACAGAGCCTATCTCTAGCTCAAGCGCTAGGCGATCGCCCATTGGAAAGTCGTGTGTTGAATGCTCTAGGTATGGCGATGGCGGCAGTGGCAGACTATGAACGTGCCATTGTCTATCAAGAACGCAGCGTCGCGATCGCTCGGGTGGTGAGTGATGTAAAAGAGTTGGCTGCAGGCTTAAATAACCTAGGGCATAGCTTATTTGATGCAGGACGATTACCTGAGGCAGAGGCACACCTTAGGGAGGCGATCGCGCTTTGGGATCAGCTTCGAGACAATAACCGTATGAATGATCTCTATGCCATATCGGTGTTTGACACTCAGGTCTTTAGCTATAACCTCTTGCAGCAGGTGCTGGTAGAACAAGGAAAGATAGGGGAGGCGCTGGAGATCTCTGAGCAGGGGCGATCGCGGGCGATGTCTGCTATCCTAGCCGATCGACAAACTCAGGAAGGCGATCGCTCTCTAGATGTAGGAGGTGCAGAATCTACGCTATTTACCCTAGGCGACATTCGTCGAACAGCCCAAACCCATAAGGCAACTATCGTTGAGTATTCAATTATTCCAGATGATAGCTTTCGCTTCCAAGGTAAACAACGGGGGCGGGAACAGGAGTTATTCATCTGGGTGATACAACCGACGGGAGAGCTGAGCTTCCACCGAGTAGATCTCAGCAGCCTTTGGTCGGAGCGATATCCAACCTTAGCTAACTTAGTGGAGTTTGCCCGCCAGCGCTTGGGTGCCCGCAGCGAGGCTGCTCCCAGTCCCACCAATGCAGCACCAAATACTCGATTTATTGCTGCCCAACTGCGGCAGCTCCATGCCTTATTAATAGAGCCGATCGCTGATGACTTACCGACGGATCCTAGCGATCGCATTGTGATCATTCCCCATGAGTCTCTCTTCCTCGTCCCATTTGCGGCGCTCCAAGACTCAGATGGACGCTATGTGCTGGAACAGCATACCTTATTGACGGCTCCATCCATCCAGGTTCTAGCTCTTGCCTCTGATTCATCTCACTTATCTGATCAATCTCCACCTTGGAGCGTTGATCACCCTGCCTCTAGCCTAGTGGTGGGTAACCCAACCATGCCTATGGTGCGATCGCCCAGATCAGAGCCCTACCAGCTTGCACCCCTCCCTGGCTCTGAACAGGAAGCCATCGCGATCGCCGCTTTTTTAAATACACAGCCTCTGATTGGCGAAGCTGCTACTGCATCAGCGGTGCTAGAACGCTTACCTCAAGCTCGGCTGATTCACTTGGCTACCCATGGGCTGTTGAGCTATGTGGAGTATGATGCACCCTCTTCGTCCCTTGATCCTTTAGCATCAGTTAGCACATCGCTACGTTCCCCAGGAGCGATCGCCTTGGCTCCCTCGGATGATCATAATGGATTGCTGACGGCGGAAGATATTCGTCAACAACGTCTGAATGCTGATCTCGTGGTGCTGAGTGCTTGTGATACTGGTCGAGGACAGATTACTGGAGATGGGGTGGTTGGCTTATCGCGATCGTTCCTAGTGGCTGGAGCTGAGACGCTTGTTGTGACTCTATGGGCGGTGCCGGATGCCGCGACGGCCTTTTTGATGACTGAATTCTATCAACATCTTCAACATGGCTTCGATAAGCCTACTGCCCTGCGTTTAGCGATGTTAGCCAGTTTAGATAACTATCAGCAGCCCCTAGAGTGGGGTGCTTTTACGTTGATTGGGGCTCCCTAGGACTTGGCTTGATGATCACCATGATGCCGCTAGTGTTGCAATCACGACAAATAATTTGGAGATCATCCATGAGATCGACTGCGGATAGATGTCCAAAACGCTGGATGAAGTCCTCAACTCGGTGATCCATACAGGTATCTCTGGCTAGGGTCAATATCCAAGGACATTCATGGCCTAGGGTGTGGTGCTGATGCTTAAGGTGGGCTGTTTCATAACTCCAATGGTCAAGCGTGAAGGTCTGATCGTTGGAGGATAGGAGTAGACAGTGAAGGTTTTGGATCGCAAAGAGTGGTGTTGTTTGAGCGATCGCTTCGGGGCAGGGACGAACCTTGAGGAGCTGTTGGAGTAGGCTGACGGTGGCGGATGTATCGATCAGACTATCCAATTGAGCAGCCTGATCAGGCATAAGATTGCCAAGAATAATATAAATACCTTGTTCTGTATAACATGTGTCTAAAAAGTCTGTAGAACGGCGATCGCCCTCGAAGATTTCCCCAGCTATCTCAATGCCATTGGTCTGTAATCGGATACTATGATTCACCGTGCTTTGATAGGTTTGTGCCAAGGTGGAGATGGTTCTAAACCGTTCATTTTCCACAAGGCTGCGCTTGGCCCGCATCAAGGTCTCACCCATGACGCTACTCATGGTGCTCAAGGTATTACTGAGATCTCGAACCTCTTGAATCATATCGATGTCAAACCGTTGATTATAGTTGCCAGCGGCTACGACCTCGGCGGCATCCGCTAGCTGACGGATTTTTCGGGCCATAACGGTGGCAATGGAGAGCGTTAATACCAATCCAGTAACAACAATGACCGTGGTTGAAGCGAGCACTTTTTGCCGACTCATCGTCATTTGCTGTAGAAAGGGATTCGCGCTAATGCCAGTACAAAGGATGCTTGTGGGGGTGCCACGGTTGCTGAGTAGAGTACAGCTTTCTAGAATGGAAATGTCTGCATTCAAAAATCGAATGGGGCTAATCCAGATGCTATCGTCTTCCAGAGACTGAAGGGCTTCTGGGGGCAATGGCTGATGCTCATCTTGGGGATGCCCTGTGGAAAAGTGGTGAAGTAACTGTTGCCCATCCAGCGATCGCGTCAGAATATATTTGGCTTGCCCTCGGAGTAAAATACGCTCTAGACTGACCTCAAGGTCTTCGAAGGCTGTAGCGTTTTCGATGTCTTCAGGGCTGGAGGACAAACCATGATGAAAGCGATCGCCCTTCATAAATTCAGCAATGGCTACGGTTAGGGCCACACTTTCTTCCTCTAGGGCCCAACGATTTTCCTGCTGTTCCGATGTATAGGTTAAAAATCCATTGATGGCAGCTACGCTAATAAAAATAGGGAGAATTGCCAAAACGCTCTGAGTACGAATTTTCATAGGATGATCAAACTCATAGAGAACAGTGCAGGTGATTAGGTTATAAACAGCGACGGGGTATCACTAGGAATATGACAGAAGCCAAGTAGGAGAGATGGGCATTCATAAACCATGGTGAAAAAGTTTTCTTTCCTAAATAAGAGGCAGGTAGCACCTCCTGTATCTGCATGGAGGTCATGGGCGATCGCTCGATTGAACAGCAATGATTCTTGTCCAAATACCCTGGGTAGTTGGATGGGGGGAGATGCCTGAACGCAGAGACTCCCTTGGATGGTGATATAGAGGTAACTTAAGGGCCTACCTCCTCGGTAAACTAGGCTACCGGGTTCGTAGTGGCGC
>DATNRH010000286.1 GCA_036703605.1 Candidatus Obscuribacterales bacterium
AACAGAGCATGACCACCAGAAAATAGAGCTACCAATACCAAACGGATGGCGGTTGTTTTACCTACGATCGTTTGCCCTAGGTTTTGCGTAAGTCGTTCAATACTATCTCGCATAACTGCCTGCTAAGGAACCTCTTGTCCATTCTGTCTGTTCCAACAAAAGGTTGCCAATGATTTCACGATAGTTGGGGGCGATCGCTGACGTCTCAAACATCAACCTCCCCCCACCCCATGAAGCTAGAGAACAGGCGATCGCCCCCAGAGCCTCCCTAAGCACCCAAGACATTACAAGACGTTGATGAACTTTTCTAGCTTCTGCTCGCCCAAAGCGTAATTTTTGTTACTTTTCCTCCAATCGTTACAATTCTTATTGATCACATCATTTTCTCCTATGGAAAGACAGAGTTTTCCACAGGGTTGCCAAAAGTTTTCCACAAAGCTTATGCTGTTTTCCACAGGGTGTAACGGCATACCAAGCGATTGCGAATTTAGGCGGGGATCTAGGTCTGGCTAGAACATGCCTGAGAACCCCAGGACAGTTTGTAAAGCAATGTAACGGAAAAGTCCCTCAAACCCGCATTCGCTCGTGGAGCCTCCCTGGCACCAGCTCGATGTGTGACCATCTGCAACATTGACAACCCCACCCCCTCCTAGCGCACAATGATGCCTACCTTGATGAATGCGCTCTGGCTTGATTGTCTGATTCTCCGGGCTGCCTTAGGTAGGCCGCGGAGAGGGGATAGGCACTGAAGCTAGTTTGGCGCGGCTTTTGGCTGTCATAACGATCGCCGCTGAAAGCAGATCTAGTCTCGTCCAACCGTTCACCACCACGAAAGAGTAGAGGTTCTCATGAATGCAAGCGTCAGCATCTTGGCAGAAATCCCTGAAGATCTGCACGAGTCTCTTCAAGGCTATCTAGACAACCATCCAGAATGGGATCAAGATCGGGTGTTTTCCGCTGCTCTATCGCTGTTTTTGTTGCAGAATAGCCAAACCACCACTCCCGATGCCACGCGCTCCTATCGTCGGGCAGCCCGAGTTTACCTAGATACCCTCTTCAAACATGCCGTTTAGAGCTCTTGAGGTTCTTGGCTGGCATCCAATCCCCAAGAAAGCCGGGGGCTACTGACGCCATGACCTACCGGTTTACCATAAACCCGTCAGAAATTACCTATTCGACAAGCACCATCATCCATCAGTGCCAACGCCCAACCTCTGTCTCCAGAGCCGTCAGCACCGCTCCGGTTGAAACTGCCTAAACACAGGGTGATGGAAGCGTACCCTCCCACGGCAAGAGTCATGCCCCTTGCCCCATCCACGACATCATCATTCAGATTCACCCATTCAAAGTCACCATCCAGCCCCGTCTAGCCTGGGAAACGATATCCTAGACCATGAGACGCGATCGCGCTCCTGTGGTTCTGGCATAAGGCATAGCAAAGTATGGCTAGGCATCCTGTTCAAGTAGCGGTGGCAATTCTACATCAAGACGGACAGTACCTGATGCAGCTCCGGGACGACACACCAGGTATTCTCTATCCCAAATGCTGGGCCTTTTTTGGTGGGCATCTAGAGGGAACAGAAGATCCAGAAACGGGTCTCCGGCGAGAACTCATGGAAGAAATTGGCTATGCCCCTCCCGACGTCACTTTATTTCGACAATGGGGAGATGATCAGGTGCATCGATTTGTTTATCATGGGCCATTAACAGTGCCTCTAGAGGCACTTCAACTCAATGAAGGATGGGATTTAGGGTTGCTCTCACCCAAGGATATTCGTCGGGGCGATCGCTATTCCGCCGTGGCTCAACAAACCTGTCCCCTAGGCGAAGTTCACCAAAAACTGCTGTTAGATTTTTTAGAGCTCCATCCCCACCTAGGATAGGAGCAGTCAAGAATGCAGGACATCTAATCATCATGCATCCTTCGTCTCCGCCGGTTCTATGACGTTAACGTCCTACCAAATTCGTGAGAGCCGCCGCGCTAAGTACGTCAATATTAAGGTATCTCCCCATGGCCGTGTGGAGGTCGTGGTGCCGCCCAACTTTGACCGTCACCACCTGTCTGAAATTCTGGCAAAGCGACAGGATTGGATTACCAAAACCCTGCATCGGCTTCAGGCAGAACGCCTAGCGTTGTCCCTAGAATCCGATGATCCTTGTCCCACAGAAATCCATTTTCGGGCCGTGGATCAGCATTGGTCTGTTCAGTACTGCCATCAAGCCAGCCATGACATCACCCTCACGGTAACCGGCGATCGCACCTTAACCCTCACAGGGCCGATCAATGATAGTGCCATCTGCCAGCAAGCTCTACAGGCATGGCTCCGTCGCAGGGCGAAAGCTATCCTCATTCCCTGGCTAGTTCGTATCAGCCAAGAGCAAAAGCTGCCCATCCAAACCATCTCCGTGCGCCGGCAAAAGACCCGATGGGGCAGTTGCTCTAGCCAGCGAAACATTAGCCTCAACGATAAACTCTTGTTCTTGCCGCCACAGTTGGTAGGTTCTGTGTTTATCCATGAGCTTTGTCATACGCTGGAAATGAATCATTCCGCCGCCTTCTGGGCCCTCGTGGCTGAGCGTGATCCTCACTACGTCGAGAGCGATCGCCTGTTGGACACGGCTTGGCGCTACATTCCAAGATGGGTTGAACCCCATTAGTCCGATGCGGTAGAGCGATGGTTGGGTTTTATCGACTTCGCTCAGCCAGCGTAGTTCCTGGGACTGGCCTGCCTTCATGGCAGGTTTATCTCCAAAGAAAAACCCCTCTCCGAAATAGAAGCAGGGAGAGGGGTTGCTGGTCATTCAAAGTGGGTTCCTGGCTAACGGATGTAACGTAGCGAACCGTCTTAGACAGGAACAAGTTTTATGATGTGCGAGATTGAGCGTTGATACAGTTGATGGAACCATCAAACGCCCAGATAGTTATGGAGCAATGGTGAGCTCATAGGCATAGCTACCAGGATTGCGGTTGCCCACGTAGATATCGTAGGCTCCTGCATCCCATACACCAGGCAGGCTAATAAGCCCATCTGAAAAGCTATCTGCAAACAAACATTGGCTTTGACCGTTGCCGGTAATCCACAAGGTTGCATTGCGATCGCTACCTACAGTGAACTGCAAAGAGGCAAAAGGTTCAGTGACCCGAATCACCTCAACGGGTTGATCTGGAACAAGGCCGCAGGCTCCAGACTGTGCACCCGTAGCACCCACCGTGACGTTGCCGCTACGGGTGACCGGGCTGCTGAGCGGAGTGGCCACATCTGCTTGGGCAGAGGGAGCGATCGCGCCGACCAAGGCGGCCAGCGTTGGCATAATCATCCAATTCATCCAGCGTTTCATGAGTTAGCACCTCCTACCCAAATGTCGCAGGTCTTGTTGTTCGTTCAACAGCTACGTTGAGCTGTTGGGTTGAACTATATTGATCCTACGGTGACTACCTTTATAGACGGGCGGGGGCTGTGCCAGTTCCTGAAGGGGCACGTTCCACGGCAGGAGTTCTAGACCTGGGGCGGATTCTGGGACATTAGGGTCGGCAAGTAGTCATAGCCGTCTACGCCAATGACCGCGATGAGCTTAGAGCGCTGTTGTTCTAAAACTGCCTTCACCGGCCCTTCCCCTAGCTTGCCTTGAATGATCTGCAACAGCCCAGCCGGTTGTCGCCAGCTTGAAGAGGCCATTTGGTGCAGCAGATACATGCCCAGAGCCCCCGCATACACAGCCGCTTCTAGATGATGGAGCTGGTAATGGGCTTCCGCGAGGTAGGCCAAGTTGGTGCCTTGTAAAAAGAGATCCCCCGTAAATTGAGAGGCATGGATACCGCCTTCCAAAAACGCGATCGCTTGCTGGGGTGCTTCAATGACCACATGGGCAATGCCTAAACTACTCAAGCAAAGAGCTTGGCTTTGGCGATCGCCCAATCGTTCCGCTAACTGTAAGCCCTGCTGCAGACGATCGATGGCCGATTCATAGTAGTCGGGGTCGGCTTCTTCCCGCTGCTGAGCTTCGAAGACTTCGCTAAAACCAAGATTGGCCAAGGCATTGGCTTCGCCGGGGCGATCGCCGGCTTCTCGGCTGAGGATCAAAGCACGCTGGGCACGGCCAATGGCTTGGCTATACTGCTGGTTACCCACATCAAGACGGCTGAGGTGATTGAGGACGGCAATTTGGCAGGGGCGATCGCCGGCCGCTTGGGCAATGTCTAAAGCTTGGTTGTAGAACCCCAGGGCGCGATCGCGCTGCCCCAACACGAGGGACGAATAGCCCAGCAGAGTGAGGATGCGGGCCTTTTCCTGGGTGCCCTCCGCCTGCTGCAGCGGCAGGTCGAGATAGCTGAGGGTGTTGGCTAGATATTGCCCCGAAAAGGACACAAAAATACCGCCGTAGAGCGGGAAATAATCCCGTTGGGCAAAGGCTCGGAGGATCTGTAGACCTGCTTGAAGACAGGTCTTGGCAAACATCTGGCTGAGGGTTGGATGCACCGTTTGTTGCTGCAGCCCCGTAGCCAACTGGGCCCAGATCAACGCAAACACCAAGTAGGTTGAACGGGATAGCTTCGCGCCCACCTTCGAGTCGTACACCAGTTTGTCAAACCAGGTGACCAGCCCCTGCTGCAAACAACGCAGCAAAATCGCCAGTTCTATCCAGTCTGCCGCCTGAATCTCTAGACTCTGCCCCGTGGTCTGGGTGGGATGTTCTGCCCATTCAGAGAGCGATCGCCCTAGGGATAACGTTTCAAATAACGCTTGGGGGATCGGTCGTTTGACCTGCTGACTCCACAGTACCCATGGCCCACGCTGTCCAGCTCCTTCAAAGCCAATGGAGCGACCTTGGTCATAGATCCAACTGACTAAATGGGGTTCAATTCGTTGCCAAGAGGCAATCCCCTGGTGAATGCCTTGGGCTAGAGCCGTCAAGGAAACCGCTGGATCCAGAGCATCTGCGTCCGAGGTCTCAGCCTGGGCCACTAACCGCCGAGCCAAATCTTGCCATTGCCCCATGCGTAGGGGCTGCGGCTGGTTGGGATCAAGCGCCATTAACAACGCCATCAAGCGATCGCCCTCCGCTTGCAGAATAGACTGCATCGCCGCCTCCAGGGTGCGATCGGCCTGATGCTCTTGCTGCCATCGATCCCATTCCCCTTGAATCGTCTTCAGGGCGCGCAGACTACGAAGGGCTTTGGCGTGCTGGAGTTCATCGGTTTGGGTTTCTGTTTGCCGCTGCATCCCTGCCAGACGATCACCCAGGCAACGTTCAAAAAGTTCACCGGTGCCCCCCTCGACGCCATCGTTGAGAAGCTGATACACCTGCTCTTTGGAGCGAATCTTGCCCTTGAGCGTCAGATTTGTAATATGGTCAATCAATTCACAGTAGCGATCGCGGAGGGAAGAAGCATCCGACATGATTCAATGCAATGAAACAACAGGCTTACTTTGTCTTTTAGAAACCCTAGCCTTATCCTAGCGAGGAATTTCCCAAATCCTTGCAGATTTTGATCCACAAGGCTGTTGTTTCAAGCGATCGTCCTTTAGGCTAGTTAAGGATGCTACGGCTAGACGCCCAGCGGTGGACACTCACGCTCTTCTAGTACAGGCACGTCACAAGGGGCCCTGGCCCATATCCACTCCCATTCGTTTCGGCTTTATCAATCCGAACTAGATGCTACCTATGTCTAATCCATCTCCCTCTGACCTCCCTCAGCCTACCCCCACCCCCGAGGCGATCGCCCCTGAGTCTACCGGCAGCGGTAAGGCACGGCAACTGCTGGGCATGAAAGGAGCCGACGCGGGTGAGACCTCCATTTGGAAAATCCGCCTACAGTTGATGAAGCCTATCACGTGGATTCCCCTGATCTGGGGGGTCGTCTGCGGAGCAGCTTCCTCCGGCGGCTATGTATGGAGTCTAGAGCATGTGCTAGTGGCAGCGGCCTGTATGCTCATGTCTGGCCCGTTGCTGGCTGGCTACACACAGACTATTAACGATTTCTACGATCGCGACATTGACGCCATTAATGAACCCTACCGCCCCATTCCCTCCGGCGCTATTTCCATTCCCCAGGTGCTCACCCAAGTCTGGGTGTTGCTAATTGCCGGAATTGCTGTCTCCTATGCCCTGGATCTGTGGGCAGGTCACACCTTCCCCATCCTGACCGTGCTGGCAGCAGGTGGCTCATTTTTGTCCTATATCTATTCCGCACCGCCCCTGAAGCTGAAGAAAAATGGCTGGCTGGGCAACTATGCCCTAGGCGCAAGCTACATCGCTCTGCCCTGGTGTGCGGGTCACGCCCTGTTTGGTACCCTAACGCCCACGATTGTGGTACTCACCTTGTTCTACAGTCTTTCAGGGCTAGGCATTGCTATTGTCAATGACTTCAAGAGCGTGGAGGGCGATCGCCAACTAGGGCTGCAATCGCTACCGGTGATGTTTGGTGTCACCACAGCCGCTTGGATCTGCGTCTTGATGATCGACATCTTCCAGCTAGGTGTCGCGGCCTACTTGGTTAGCATTCACCAAAATCTCTATGCCACGCTGCTGGTCTTGCTGATCATTCCCCAAATCACCTTCCAGGATATGTACTTCCTGCGGGCTCCCCTGGAAAACGATGTGAAATACCAAGCTAGCGCCCAACCCTTTTTGGTGTTTGGCATGTTGGTTACAGGTCTAGCCCTGGGGCACATTGCGCTTTGAGCAAGTTTTCCCTCGATCTGGATCCTGCTTACAATATAAAGATGTGTAGTTCTATCCCATCTAGATCAAAGCGCAGCCCCATCTCCAGTCGGTTCTAACCTGATCGTTGGGTCAACCATGGATGATGTCTAAAGATGATGCCTACGCGATCGGCAGACATGGTGGGTTGCGCAGAGCCTGCCCTAACAACATTGGGGTAAGCAACGTCTCTAGATAGTGGATAGGTATGGCACGTAGTGGTCTAAGTCTGGGTTGAATTATGGTTACGCCTGCGTCTGCGGTTGAATTCTTGGATACATTTGAAGTTGTTGTGGTGGGGGCTGGCCACGCGGGTTGTGAGGCGGCCCTAGCTTCCGCGCGTCTAGGCTGTAAAACCCTCCTGCTCACCCTCAACCTAGACAGAATTGCCTGGCAGCCCTGCAATCCGGCTGTGGGTGGCCCGGCCAAATCTCAGTTGGCCCATGAAGTGGATGCCCTGGGGGGCGAAATTGGCAAAATGGCCGATCGCACCTATCTCCAGAAACGGGTGCTGAACGCCTCCCGCGGCCCAGCGGTCTGGGCGCTGCGGGCTCAGACCGACAAGCGCGAATATGCAGCGTTGATGAAGACTATTGTGGAGAATCAGGACAACCTGACGATCCGGGAAAGTATGGTCACGGACTTGGTGATCGGGGACAACGATGAGGTGATTGGGGTTCAAACCTATTTTGGCGTTGCCTTTCAGTGCAAGGCGGTAATTTTGACCACCGGCACGTTCCTAGGTGGCGTTATTTGGGTGGGCAACAAGTCCATGCCCGCCGGACGGGCGGGGGAATTTGCCGCAACGGGGCTCACGGAGACGCTGAATCAACTGGGTTTTGAAACCGGCCGCCTGAAGACCGGGACGCCGGCCAGGGTCGATCGCCGCACTATCCATGTGGATCGCCTAGAACCCCAGCCGGGTGACAATGATGTACGCTGGTTTAGCTTTGACCCTGAAGCTTGGGTGGAACGGGAGCAAATGTGCTGCTACCTGACCCGAACCACGGCGGAAACCCATCGTTTAATTCGCGAGAACCTACACTTGTCGCCCGTCTATGGCGGTTGGGTGGATGCAAAAGGGCCGCGCTATTGCCCCAGCATTGAAGACAAAATTGTTCGCTTTGCTGATAAAGACTCCCACCAAATTTTCATCGAACCGGAAGGGCGCAATACTCCAGAACTCTATATCCAAGGCTTTTCCACGGGGTTGCCAGAAGCCCTACAGCTGCAAATGCTGCGATCGCTCCCCGGTCTAGAAGATTGCGCCATGCTGCGTCCTGCCTATGCGGTGGAATACGACTACCTGCCCGCCACCCAGTGCTACCCCACCTTGATGACCAAAACCATCGAGGGGCTGTTTTGTGCAGGACAGATCAACGGCACCACCGGCTATGAAGAGGCCGCTGCCCAAGGCATTGTGGCAGGTATCAATGCCGCTCGCTTGGTGCGCGGTCAAGACATGGTGATCTTCCCTCGGGAGCAAAGCTATTTGGGTACCCTGATGGATGATCTTTGCACCAAAGATCTGCGAGAACCCTACCGAATGCTGACCTCGCGATCGGAATATCGGCTGATTTTGCGATCGGATAATGCCGACCAGCGTCTGACTCCCCTAGGCCGCGATCTGGGGCTGGTGAGCGATCGCCGCTGGGAGCATTTCACCCGCAAGCAGGCCAATATCGCCGCTGAGAAAGAGCGCCTGCACGCTACGCGATTGAAAGAACATGACCCTATCGGTCAGGCGATTTGTGAAGCTCAGCGCCAAGCCAACGCCACCGACCAATGGACGATTAAAGGCTCCATTACCCTGTCCGACCTACTGCGTCGTCCTAAGTTTCACTATGGCGACTTAGAGCAATATGCCTTGGGTAACCCCGACCTCAGCTTAGAGGAAAAGGAAGGGGTGGAGATTGATATCAAATATGCGGGCTATATCCAGCGGCAGCAACAGCAAATTGACCAAGTATCTCGCCAGGCCCAGCGCCCCCTGCCGCAAGATTTAAACTACTTCGATATCCAAACCCTATCGATGGAAGCACGGGAAAAGCTGGCCAAGGTACAACCTCTCACCATTGGCCAAGCCTCACGAATTGGGGGCGTCAATCCCGCCGATATTAATGCCCTGTTGGTGTACCTAGAAATGCGATCGCGCTCCAGTGCAGCCCCGGCCTCCTCCTCGGTTTGACGTCAACAACCTGCGCTACACAATACGCTACAAAAAAAGTCCCCTAGCTCACCCGCTAAGGGACTCAAGCAAGTTGCTCAGAATCGAGACTTAGGTGAGAGATTCCAAATAATCACGAATGCGATTGCGACGCTTGGGCTGGCGCAGTTTTTGTAAGGCCTTGGCTTCAATCTGCCGTACCCGTTCGCGGGATAGGTCTAGCGCCCGGCCAATTTCTGCCAGGGAATAGGGATGGTCGTTGCCCAAACCGTAGCGCATTCGAATCACGTCCCGCTCCCGGTTGGTGAGGTCAGCAAGGAGCTGCTGCAGATCGCGATGGAGCGACTCCCGCATCAACAATTCTTCCGGCGAAATGCAGTCGGTTTCTAGGAGTTCACCCAGTTCCGTATCCCGCTCCTTGCCCACCTTGGTTTCGAGCGACACGGCCCGGGGTACCCGCAACAGCACTTCTCGCACCTGATCCGGTGACATATCTAGCTCTGCTGCAATGTCATCCACCCCCGGAGTACGTCCCTTTTCTTGGGAAATCTTGCGCTGGGCTTTCTTGATTTTGTTCAGCTTTTCGGTGATATGCACCGGCAGGCGAATCGTGCGGCTCTGGGTGGCGATCGCTCGGGTGATGCCCTGACGAATCCACCAGTAGGCATAGGTACTGAACCGATATCCCTTCGTCGGATCAAACTTTTCCACCGCCCGCTCTAGGCCGAGGGTGCCCTCTTGAATCAGATCGAGCAGCTCTAGCCCACGGTTTTGATATTTCTTCGCCACCGACACCACCAGGCGTAGGTTAGCTTTGATCATGTGATCCTTAGCGCGGGTGCCGTCTGTGCGAGCTTGATCGAGAGCTTCCACCGTCAAGTCAGCTAGCTCCGCCCAGCGGTGTTTACCTGCGGTCAAACTTGGCTTGAGATCCTCAAGGGGAATACCCGTGGTCAGCGCCCAGCGTTCTAAGGACGGACGATGCCCTAGGTGGGAGGTGAGGCGATCGCGATCGCTGATCAGTTTGACATAGGTTTGTAAGATAGGGTCTTTCTTGGCGGAAGCCCGGCAGAGAGCCAGCAGCTTCATATAGCGCTGCACCTTTTGGGCTTCTGATACTTCTTCATCGCGACCGAGAAGGCGCACTCGTCCAATTTCTTGAAGATAGAGACGGACCAAGTCAGTCGTGCGGCGCACCGTTCCCTTCCGCAGCGGTAGAGAAACAGCATCGTCCTGCTCCAGGTCAGTCAGTTCGCGTTCAAGCTGTTCAGCATCCAAGTCTACGTCTCCCTCGACCTCAAAGGCTGTCGATTCGGCAGGCTCGTCATATTGCGTATCAGCGTAGAAAGATTCTGCTGGCATAGTGATCGTCTCAGTAGCTCCAGGTAGTAACGGGGCTGGCAGTTATCATAGGCAGACAGAGCCTTAGGGTGGTGCTCTGGGAGGCGCGATCGCCCACTGTTGTGAACAGCATGGAATGGTTCCGCTCACTCAACCTGCTTTTACCGCTTACGTTGAGTATTCCCTCAATTCAGGATTAAGTAACAACACCGAAGGTTCCAGATTAGGATTAATGCTATGCAACGTTTAGGAAAGAAGGACAAGATATCTAGCCGTTGATTCTAGATAGTGCCAAGCTTCCTCATGATGGCTCAATCTCTTCTATTAAGTCTGGAAAATCAGGTGACTATTACGCAGCCGTCTTCATCTCATGACGATTGTGGAACGGCAATGGATCGAAGGACGTATAAAACTCTACAGAAGAGCCGAGGATGATTCCTGACATTTTTCGGGACAGCTCGGTCTTAGGATAAGACTGAGCTATGAGAAGACCCAGAAGTACAAGTAGAGCTGTCATAAGCTGCCGTAAATTGTTCGGATGACGTTCCAATAGGCTGGCATAATCACACTAGCGGGCTTCAGTGAGCACAGTATAGATGCCGCTAAGCCACCATGATTCCTGAGAGGCTCCCCATGGCAACCATCTACGAAATTCATCCGGATACACCCCAAACTCGACGGATAGAGAGCATTAGGGATGCGTTGAAACGTGGGGCTGTGATGCTATATCCAACAGATACGGTCTATGCGATCGGGTGTGATCTAAATGTAAAGTCTGCTGTGGCAAGGGTTCGCCAGCTTAAGCAACTGTCGAATGAGAAGCCACTCACCTTTTTATGTCCGTCATTATCCAACATTTCTGATTACGCTTGGGTCAGTGATCATGCCTATCGCATCATCAAACGGCTAATTCCTGGGCCCTATA
>DATNRH010000287.1 GCA_036703605.1 Candidatus Obscuribacterales bacterium
CGGCACTGTCCTACAGTTTCTCCCCAACGGCGCACAGCTCGCCATCCCTAGCAATCCCCAAGACTATAGCGGTTCCGATCCCCAGGATCCCCTCTGGCTGCTGCTCACCCTACCCTTCCTGGGTCGCCTTCAGCCCCAACAGCGGGATTTTGCCACGGAGGCGCAGTCCACGCTGCACATTGACCCCATTGTCCTGCTGTCCCAAGATCCTAGCCACCCCCTAGCCCGTCTCCTGGCTAGCCGAGGCGATCAGGAACCCATCGACGTGGCGATCGCCAGCCTCGATACCGCCGTGGGCCGCACCTGGCCGCGCCTAGATCCTCTCTCCCTAGAAGAAAGCTGGTTTCGCCTGCAGCATCCCCAGCGGGAGCCGGTCGTCAACGATCTGCAAAGTGTTATGGCCACCCGCCCCGAAGCGGCAGCTCGCCTCAGCCGCGCTACGGCCCTGCAGCAGGCCGTGAATGCCCTGCGTCAGACTTATCCGCCCCAGGTTAGCCCCGAACTACCCCCTAACGTACCTCCTAGTCTGCTGGTGATTCCTCAACTGGATGCGTCTGGCTTACAGGTGCTCTACGATTTTATCCCCAGCAGCAATTCCAGCATCGTGCAGGATAAGTCCGGACTCAGCCCTGCCCTAGATTTGACGATTCAAGACAGCGATCGCGTCACCTGGCTAGAGGGCGGTGGTCTCCAACTCCGGGCACATACCCTAATTCGCTCCGCTACTGTTCCCCAACGGCTGATCGATGCCTGCCGGGAAACAGACGAAATCACGATTGAAGTCTGGATTCACTTGGCACCTAATCAGCTTGTGCAGTCAGGGCAAGGGCCGAAGCGCATTGTTACCTTATCGGTCGATCAAGGGGTTCGTTATTTTACCCTTGGGCAAGGCTTGACCACTGGATTGCCCGGCGCGGTCTATAATGCTCGCCTGCGAACAACAGAAACCGATAATAATGCCGTACCAGGTCTCACCAGCCCTGATAAAACAGCAATTGCGGGTCTTTCTCAGATTGTTTACACCCGCGATCGCCAAGGCCAAGCTCGACTGTATATCAATGGCGTAGAACAAGCCCGCGCCAACCTTCCGGGTGAACTCTTTCCCCAGCCTGGGCCTAGGGATGCAGAGTTTCGCCTGGCTCTGGGTGATGAACTGAATAGAGGGCGCGCTTGGTTAGGCGACTATCGTCGGCTGGCGCTATATGACCGCACCTTTTCGGTTCAGGAAGTACAGCGTCGGTACCAAGTTGGGGTTGAGCGTCTGCGTGAATCCTCACAACAGCCCATCGCTTGGCACATCACGGGTTTACAGCTTCGCAGCAGCAAGCTATGGGGTCAAACCGATGCCAGCCATCGCTACGCCGCTGCTACCCAACTCCCAGCCTTACTTAATCTGCAAGGACAAGCCAATCCCCTGCCGGTCAGCCTAGCGGTGAGTCCTTATCTTGGATTAGAGTTTCGTCCCGCCCGTGGGGAGTATCATCCCCACCTGATGTCCACCGAATTGTTATGCCTCAGCCTTGATGCCCAGCAGCTTCGCCCCGTTGCTAATCATCTTTGGGACGTCTTACCCAATGAAGCAGAAACATTACCGACTCGCATCTTAACCTGGGCTCAGCAAACCCACCTACGCCTATCTCCCAACTCAGCGATCGCTATCCTGCGCTATCGGGTGATCAACCGTCCCGACCAGGAAAATTTAGAGGCAGCGATCGCCCCCCTCACAGCCACCTACCGATTCCAAGTCGTAACTGACCTAAGCTTACCTGAGCAGTTGACCCGGCGTGTGTTTCAGCTTCGCTCCGCCGTAAAGCATCTGCGATTTCGTCAAGGTCAATTTGGCGGTGTCGCCATGCCTGTCGAGGAGGTGAAACCCGTTGACTTAGCGCCACCCCAAGTTGTAGGCGTACAGCCCATTTATCTTGCCGAACGTCCTGACTCCAGTGAACCTGGCACCTGGCCCTGGGGACTGAGTGCCCTACGGTTGAGCGTCCACTATACCCAAGACCAGGCAGGCATGGTGGGCAACCTGCAACCCCAAGCAACCCGCTGGTGGCAAGCACCCCACTACCAAACTCAGTTCCGTTCTGCCGTAGGTAGCGATCGCCCCGCCGCCGGACTGCCGCCCTATTTCCGTGCCCAAGCCATCCAGAGCCTATTGCCAAACGCCTCCCAAGCGATCGTACCGCCAATAGAGATCGTACCGCCAATAGAAAATAAAGATACAAAGGATCAACCGTGGCAGCCGGTACTGCCCGGATCCCTGCGCTATATCTTGACAGGCGATCGCGCTGGACTATTTTTAACCCTGCGCCACCATATTATTCGTCAAGAATGGGCATCGCAACGGCAAACAAAGCTACCTGTGCCGAGACTACCTCCGCCAGTTCCGAGACCATCCTCAACAGGGATACAGCCAAGAGGTCAAAGCCCTATGTGTCACCATGTCCCTCAACGGTATGGGGTTTCGAGCGATCGAGCGCGTGACCGGCATCAACCACAATAGTGTGATCAACTGGGTGCGCCAAGCTGCAGCAGCTATCCCTCAAGAGAATGATGAGATTCCTGAAACGGCCCAACTCGATGAGTTAGAGACCTTTGTGGGTCAAAAAAAATTGGCTGTGGACAGTGGTGAATACAAAATACCCAGCCGCTAAGGAGTTAATACAATTTTCCCTAGCTGAGTTAGTGTATCAAGAAGAGAGCGATCGCCCTGCTACCCTGCTGCCAGGCAATACGCTAGAATTTCAGCTCATCGTTC
This sequence comes from Candidatus Obscuribacterales bacterium, assembly GCA_036703605.1. NCBI lineage: Bacteria > Bacillati > Candidatus Melainabacteria > Candidatus Obscuribacterales > Candidatus Obscuribacterales bacterium. The sequence goes on from DATNRH010000287.1 coordinate 2,762, forward strand.
AAGATAAGGGAAAAGATGAGAGAGCGATCGCCCTATTAGCTCCAAAACCCGTCGTGCTGACTGTGGAGATTGTCGCCCAGCCCGTTATACCCGCACCAGAAGCCGCCTATGCCCTCCTGCGCCAGCGTCATCCTAGCCAAGTGGAGTGCGT
>DATNRH010000288.1 GCA_036703605.1 Candidatus Obscuribacterales bacterium
TCGAGACCAACAATCCTTGGCAATGTTGAACAGATTCGTCAAGCCAAGTTAAACGAGAGTTGCTTTACTGACGATTCTTCAAAACAACCCATATCACTCATCCAACTGATATCATCAGTTTTGTGATAGCGGGAATAGGGAAAATCTGGATACGTCATCAGTGGCTCATCTCTTAAATGAGCTAGTAACATCCTAGCGATCGCTCTTTTCGCTGCTGACTGTGTATTGTATCCGCTCTACTTCGCCTCTACTTTGCCTCCATCCAGTTCTTCCCAGAGCGAATCTCCGCTACCAGCGGCACTTTTAATTCCACTGCCGACTCCATGATGTTCTGAATCTGGGGCGACACCTCTTCCCACTCTTGGGGCGGCACTTCAAACACCAGTTCATCATGCACTTGGAGGAGCATCTGGGTTTGATAGGGCTTGAGATACTCATGGAGCCGTACCATAGCGATTTTAATAATATCTGCGCTGGATCCTTGAATCGGCGCATTAGCTGCCGCTCGAAGCTGTTGAGCATCATACATACCAGGAGACTTGATGCCATTGAGATCAATGGCACTGGGATCACTACCCCGTAGACTGTTCAGGTGTCGATTATCAAAGTCGAAGTAGCGCCGTCGCCCCAAAATAGTCTTCACATAGCCATGGGCGATCGCTTCTTGCTGCATTTGTTGGAGATAAGCAAAAACCAAAGGATAGCGATCGTTGAAGCGATCGATAAATAACTTGGCGTCTGTACGGCTCACGCCAGCTTCACGGGCAAAGCGGGTAGCTCCCATGCCGTAGATAACGCCAAAGTTAATGATTTTACCTAACCGTCGTTCTTCCGATGAAATCGTCTCCTTCTCTAGCAGCAGCTGTGCCGTTAGGGTATGCACATCCTGACGGTTGCGGTAGGCATCGATTAACACCGGTTCGCCACTGAGATGTGCCAGGATACGCAGCTCAATTTGGGAATAGTCGGCAGCGGCTAAAATCCAACCTGGCTCAGGGATAAACGCGGCGCGAATTTTCCGGCTGAACGCTGTACGGATGGGAATATTTTGCAGGTTGGGATGGGACGATGAGAGGCGACCCGTGGCGGTAATCGCTTGGTTAAAGTCGGTATGGACTCGTTGCGTATCGGCATTGACGAGGGCAGGCAGGGCATCTACGTAGGTAGATTTAAGCTTAGATAAGGTACGATGTTCGAGAATGCAGTCGATGATGGGATGATCGCCCTGGAGCTTTTCGAGGGTTGCAGCATCGGTGGAGTAGCCGGTCTTGATTTTGCGGGATTTTTTAGTGCTCAGCCCTAGGGTTTCAAATAACAGTTCGCTGAGCTGTTTGGGAGAGCCGAGGTTGAAGTGAGAACCAGCTATCTCGTAGGCTTGCTGTTCAATGGCCGCTAGATCTTCCTCAAGCTGTTGGGAAAAAATATGTAGATACTCTTGGTCGATGCGAATACCTCGGTCTTCCATCTCAGCTAGAACAGATTCTAGGGGCACTTCCACGGTGCGTAGCAAGGTTTCTAAATCTGGCGTTTCCTTGAGGTGCGATCGCAATATGTCTGTAAGACGAAATGTGGTTAGCACATCGGTGCCACAGTAGTTCGCCACGGATTGGATGGAAATATCTGCAATCGTCTTTCCTTTAGGAACAAGATCTTTGTAGCTCTGGGCGGTGCTGTCGAGATAGCGGAGGGTGAGATCACTCAGGTTATGGCTATGCTCTGGATTGATCACATAACTCGCCAGCATCGTGTCAAACACTACGCCAGATAAGTTAATGCCCTGATGCTTGAGAATCAGCCGATCGAACTTAGCATTTTGCAGAACTTTAGGATAGGCAGGATCTTCTAAAATGGGACGCAGAGCATTGAGCGTCGCGGTGAGGTCTAAATTATCACCCTGGGTATGACCTAGGGGAATGTAGGCCACATCAGAAGGGCGATCGCCCCAACAACAGCCAATCCCCACCAGTTTGGCCAAGCGAGGATCCAAGTCGGTGGTTTCCGTATCCCAGGCGATGGGGCGATCGGGATTCGTATAGGTTTTCAGGTGATCGATCAGGGCATTGAGGGTTGCAGGGGCGCTAATGACCTGAGGTAAAACCACAACCTGCTGAATCTGCTGACTTTCCTGGGTCTCGGCAGCGCTGAAGAACCAGATGTCGCCAGCATCCGCTGCGGAACTCTCATCGGGACTATCAGCCGTGACCTCGGGATAGGCCAAATCATCGGTTCCTCCCAGCACCTGCTGCAATGTAGGCAGATCGCGCAGAATATGGCGTAGCTCTAGCCTTTCTAGGAGAGGACGGAGGCGATCGCTCTCAAAGCCCGTCAGTTGGCAGTTGTCTAAGCCATGGTCAATGGGCACATTGAGATGAATCTGCGCCATAAACTGGGAATGCTGAGCCGCTTCTCGTCCTTCTTCCAGCTTCTTTCGAGTTGCGCCCTTAATTTGGTCGAGGTTGGCATAGACCTGTTCTAGGGTGCCAAATTCTTCTAGCAGCTTCACGGCTGTTTTCGCCCCAATGCCGCGCACACCGGGAATATTGTCCGACGAATCACCGCAAAGGGCTTTGTAATCCACCACCTGTTCAGGCGTGACGCCTAATTTTTCCATCACCTGAGTGGGGCCATATTCTGTACCACCAGCCGGGGTATTGCGGGCAAAGGCATTGCTTAAATACAGCACGCTCACGCCTTGCTCATCACTGCGTTCAGCAGACACAAGCTGAAAGAGATCGCGATCGCCACTCAGGATCTTCACTCGATAACCTGCTTCCTTGCCTTGGGTGGCCAAGGTACCAATCACATCATCCGCTTCATAGCCGGCTGCCGTGACAATCGTCAGGTTCATCGCCGCTAGGATCTCTTGCAAATTGGCGATGTCGGGAATGAAGTCATCAGGGGTTTCTGCCCGCCCCGCTTTGTAGGTATCGTCAGCCTCGTGGCGAAAGGTG
>DATNRH010000289.1 GCA_036703605.1 Candidatus Obscuribacterales bacterium
CTACCTCGACAGCTACCATGGCACCGCCCCTCCATCATGAGCAGCACTACAAAAACCGGCCTCTGATCCATTCCTCAATGATGTGATATGGATCACTGGTAAAACTGCGGACGATCATGCCCAGATCTGATCCGCATTCCATGAAAGTCTCGGTATAATCACTCGTGCTATGCCAGCAGCATCACGGGTTTTCTAAGCGATCGCCCCCATAATAAACCTAGGTTCAAACAACGAATCAACGGGCTGAGTTCATCGTAGGGAGTTGGTCATCATGGGTTGGAAAGTGGGGTGCAAAGTTGCTTGTTACGATCCACTGCGGGGCTATCTGGAAGGATATGTGGAAGCTCTAACCTCCAGCGTGACGTCCGGCTATGCTCTGATTATGGTGTTGCCCACCAAGGCATGGAACTATGGACAAGATGGCGGTTCCCTACGTAGCCTCGAACGTCGGGGTTGGCACTTGGTCGAAGCTGCCTAGAAGCATTGAATGCAGAATGTCCCAGCCGTGAATGTTTAACCGGACTTGAGATACCCCGTTCCAACACCAGAATTGATTTGCATGAGGTCCCTTCAACACAAATCCCCGACCTGTTAACAGCATCGGGGATCTTGCATTCTATAGGTTATCCATTAGTTGCCATAGGCTAGCTTAGGGAAGTTCTGTCCGCCCCATGAGGAAGCGATCGCATTCCCGAGCGGCTCCCCGCCCTTCATTGATCGCCCAGACCACGAGACTTTGACCCCGACGACAGTCGCCAGCGGCAAACACGCCAGGAATGCTGGTGGTATAGTCACCCTCCTCAGCTTTCACATTGCTTCGCCCATCCTGTTCTAAGCCAAGGGCATCAATCAAGGGTTGCTCTGGGCCAAGGAAGCCCATGGCAAGCAACACCACTTGGGCAGGAATGACTGCCTCGGTGCCGGCAATCGGTTGGGGGGAGAAGCGTCCCTGCTCATCACGCACCCACTGCACTTGAACGGTATGCACGGCTTTAACGTGACCGTTATCGTCACCCTCAAATTTTGTGGCGGTGGTGATATAAGCACGGGGGTCGCTGCCAAATCGAGAAGCCGCTTCCTCTTGCCCGTAGTCCATTTTGTAGACTTTAGGAAATTCCGGCCAGGGGTTGCTGGAGGCCCGGGTTTCGGGCGGCTTGGGCATAATCTCAATCTGGGTGACGGTGTTGCAGCCATGGCGGATGGAGGTGCCAACGCAGTCGGTGCCCGTATCGCCGCCGCCGATGATCACCACATCTTTACCTGCGGCAGAAATGTAGTCGTCGGTGGGGTCACCTTGGAGGACGGTGCGGGTATTGCCGGTGAGGAATTCCATGGCGAAGTGAATGCCCTGGAGCGATCGCCCCTCAATGGGCAAGTCTCGCGGCCGGGTGGCTCCGGTGCAGAGCACAACGGCATCGTAGTCCTGAGTTAAAGTCTGAGCACTAATGTCGCGGCCGACTTCAGTGTTGCAAACGAAGGTAATCCCCTCAGCTTCTAAGACATCCAGGCGGCGCATCACCACCTCTTTTTTATCCAACTTCATGTTGGGAATGCCATACATCAACAGCCCACCGGGGCGATCAGCTCGTTCGTAGACCGTCACCCAATGCCCGGCTTGGTTGAGCTGATCCGCCGCCGAGAGACCAGCCGGCCCCGATCCAATCACCGCTACTTTTTTGCCGGTGCGCTGGGCGGGAGGGTTGGGGGTAATCCAGCCCGATTCCCAGCCCTTTTCGGCGATGGAATATTCGATATTTTTGATGGTCACCGGCGGATTGGTGATGCCTAGGACGCAGGCTCCTTCACAGGGAGCTGGGCACACCCGTCCGGTGAACTCAGGAAAGTTATTGGTTTTATGGAGGCGATCGAGGGCATCTTGCCAGCGACCGCGATAGACCAGGTCATTCCACTCGGGAATTAGGTTGTTAATTGGGCAACCGCTGGCCATGCGGCTCAGGGTGATGCCGGTGTGGCAGAAGGGCGTGCCGCAGTCCATGCAGCGGGCCCCTTGGGTTTTGAGGTTGTCCTCCGCCATGGGCAAGTGAAATTCATCCCAGTTGCGGATGCGATCCTGGGGGGCGACCTCAGCGGCATTTTCCCGCAGGTAGTCAATAAAGCCGGTTGGTTTTCCCATAGTTGCAGTGTTCTCAACAGGTAGTGGCAATTCAGTTAAGTAAGAAAGGGTTGGACGAAACCTAAGGTTTAGCCCAACCCAGCGAGACAGCTAGCTGCCGCCAATCCGAGCGACATCGCGGGCATTTTCCTCAAAGGCTGCTGAGAGGGCTTCATCACCGCTCAATCCATCAGCGATCGCATTTTGGATATGCTGCAGAACGCGCTTGTAGTCGCGGGGCATGACTTTCACAAATCGAGGCACCATGGCATCCCACTCAGCCAGAATCTGCAAGGCCTTAGCACTTTGGGTGTAGTGGGCATGTTTTTCAATCAAATCATGCACATCGCGGATCTCTTCTGGATTTTCCAGATGCTCTAGCCCCACCATTTGAGGGTTGCAGCGCTGATCAAAATCCCCGGCTTCGTCAAGCACATAGGCAATGCCGCCGCTCATCCCCGCCGCGAAGTTACGTCCCGTGGGGCCTAGAACCACCACTTTACCGCCGGTCATATATTCACAGGCATGGTCGCCCACACCTTCCACCACCGTTTCCACCCCGGAGTTGCGGACGCAGAAGCGTTCTCCCACCAGGCCTCGGATGTAGGCTTCGCCGCTGGTTGCACCATAGAGGGCGACGTTGCCGGCGATAATGTTTTCTTCAGCGACAAAAGTAGAGGTTTTGGGCGGGTAAAGAATGATCTTACCGCCGCTCAGTCCCTTACCCACATAGTCGTTGGCATCGCCCTCTAGCTCTAGGGTGACGCCACGGGGCACAAAGGCTCCAAAACTTTGTCCCGCCGTCCCTTGGAAATGGAGATGGATGGTGTCATCTGGTAAGCCGTCCCAATGACGCTTGGTGATTTCGTTGCCGAGGATGGTACCCACCACGCGATTAATATTACGAATGGGTAAGGTAGCGCGCACCGGTTCACCCCGATCAATAGCAGGTTGACAGAGATCCAGCAGGGTGGTGATATCCAGGGACTTATCTAAGCCATGATCCTGAGGGATTTGGCAATAGCGACCCACGGAATCATCCACGTCGGGCTGGTGCAGGATCTTGGAAATATCCACGCCCTTGGCTTTCCAATGGCTGATGGCCTTGCGGGCCTCTAGGATATCGGTGCGGCCGACCATCTCGGGAATGGTGCGGAAGCCAAGCTGGGCCATAATTTCCCGCAGCTCCATGGCGATGAAGCGCATGAAGTTGACCGTATGCTGGGGATCGCCAGTGAAGTTTTTCCGCAGCTCTGGATTTTGGGTGGCCACGCCCACGGGGCAGGTGTTTTTATGACAAACCCGCATCATGATGCAGCCCAGGGTCACCAAGGGAGCGGTGGAGAATCCATATTCTTCTGCCCCAAGCAGGGTGGCGATCGCCAAATCCCGTCCGGTTTTCATTTGTCCGTCGGTTTCCACAGCGATGCGGCTGCGCAGGTTGTTGAGCACCAGAGTTTGATGGGTTTCAGCTAGACCCAACTCCCAGGGGAGACCCGCGTGCTTAATGGACGTTTGGGGCGAGGCACCGGTACCGCCATCAAAGCCAGAAATCAGCACCACATCGGCATGGGCCTTGGCTACCCCAGCGGCAATGGTACCCACGCCCACCTCGGACACTAGCTTGACGCTGACCCGGGCTGCCCGGTTGGCATTTTTCAGATCATGGATCAATTCCGCCAAGTCTTCGATGGAATAGATATCGTGATGGGGCGGCGGGGAAATTAGACCAACGCCGGGGGTAGAGTGGCGCACCTTGGCAATCCAGGGATAGACCTTGAGACCGGGAAGCTGTCCGCCTTCACCAGGCTTAGCCCCCTGGGCCATTTTGATCTGCAGCTCCCGCGCCTGGGATAGATACAGACTCGTCACCCCAAAGCGCCCGGACGCCACTTGCTTAATGGCGCTGTTTTTCGAGTCGCCCTGGTCATTCGTCCAGGTATAGCGCTCTGGATCTTCGCCACCTTCCCCAGTATTCGATCGCCCCCCAATACGGTTCATGGCGATCGCCAACGCTTCATGGGTTTCCTTGGAAATCGACCCGTAGCTCATGGCCCCG
>DATNRH010000290.1 GCA_036703605.1 Candidatus Obscuribacterales bacterium
CGATCGCCTCTGATGGTAAAGCCCTAGGCAAAGCCTTCAAATCCCTCACCAAGACCCTCATGCGTCGCCAAATCGTTGACGATAAGGTGCGGGTGGATGGACGGAAACTCGACGAAGTTCGTCCCATCCAATGTCGGACAGGGCTCTTGCCATCGCGGGTGCATGGCAGCGGCTTGTTCCAGCGCGGGCTCACTCAGGTGATGTCTATTGTCACCCTAGGAACGCCCGGCGACGCCCAGGAAATGGACGATCTCCATCCCGATGGCAAGAAGCGCTACCTGCACCACTACAACTTCCCCCCCTACTCCGTGGGTGAAACCCGCCCGATGCGATCGCCAGGACGGCGGGAAATTGGTCACGGTGCCTTGGCAGAACGGGCCCTCATTCCCGTACTTCCCCCCAAGGAAGAGTTTCCCTACGTGATTCGGGTGGTCTCGGAAGTGCTGTCCTCCAACGGTTCTACCTCCATGGGTTCCGTTTGTGGATCGACTCTAGGCTTAATGGATGCTGGTGTACCGATTACCAAGCCGGTGAGTGGTGCAGCCATGGGCTTGATTAAGGAAGGCGATGAAATTCGCATCCTCACCGACATCCAAGGCATTGAAGACTTCCTCGGCGATATGGACTTTAAGGTAGCCGGCACCGATACCGGCATCACCGCCCTGCAGATGGACATGAAAATTACCGGTCTGCCGATCTCGGTGATTGCCGATGCCATCCACCAGGCCAAGCCAGCTCGGATGCACATCCTAGAAAAGATGCTGGCTACCATTGATCAGCCTCGTGCTGAGCTATCGCCCTTTGCGCCCCGATTGCTGACCATCAAGATCGATCCTGACCTGATTGGCTTGGTGATTGGCCCCGGTGGTAAAACCATCAAGGGAATCACCGAACAAACCGGTGCCAAGGTAGATATCGAAGACGACGGTACCATCACCATCTCCGCCCTAGAAGGCAGCAATGCTGAACAGGCGCGCGGCATCATTGAAGGCATGACCCGCAAGTTATCGGCGGGCGATGTCTATGTGGGTCGCGTGACGCGGATTATCCCCATTGGCGCATTTGTGGAAATCCTGCCCGGCAAAGAAGGCATGATCCACATTTCCCAACTGGCCGACTACCGAGTGGGCAAGGTTGAAGACGAAGTTGCCATCGGCGATGAAGTGATCGTCAAGGTACGGGAAATTGATAGTCGCGGGCGGATTAACTTAACGCGTCTTAACATTCATCCCGACGAAGCCGCTGCGGCTCGGGCTGCTGCCGACTAGCACTCGTCTGGCCTATTCCTAGGTCAAACAAACCATCGGGCGATCGCTCTGGGAATCATCCTAGGGGCGATCGCTTTTTTTATGGGGGAGCGATCGCGGCAATTCCTTGGATTTGATCATCTGCCCTTTAGAATGTGCCCATTCCGTCCTAAACTATAGGATGCATTATTGCTGCTAACCCATCACGACAGAGTCACTCGTGCGAAAGATTGTCATTGCTGGTAACTGGAAAATGTACAAAACCCAGGCAGAAGCCCTAGAGTTTCTCCTCGGGTTTACCACCCTGGTGAATGAAGCGCCAGACGAACGAGAGATTGTCCTTTGTGGGCCATTCACCGCCCTAGGCACCCTCTCCAAAAACTTACACGGCAGCCGCATTCGAATTGGCGCACAGAATATTCACTGGGAAGAATCGGGTGCCTACACAGGGGAGATCTCCGGCCCCATGCTGACCGAATATGGCATTCGCTATGTCGTGGTTGGGCATAGTGAGCGGCGACAGTATTTTGGCGAAACGGATGAAACCGTCAATCTCCGCCTGAAAGCAGCCCAGCGCCACGGCTTAACGCCGATCCTCTGTGTGGGAGAAACCAAGGAACAGCGTGATGCTGGGGAAACAGAAGCCCTGATCATGAAGCAGTTGGAACAAGACTTGGTTGGCGTCGATCAAACCCAGTTGGTGATTGCCTACGAACCTATTTGGGCGATCGGCACCGGCGAGACCTGTGAATCGACCGAAGCCAACCGAGTGATTGGCCTGATTCGTAGCCAGCTCACCCATGCCGACGTGCCGATTCAGTATGGTGGATCGGTGAAGCCAGGTAATATCGATGAGATTATGGCCCAGCCAGAGATTGACGGCGCGCTGGTGGGTGGAGCCAGCCTAGAACCCGAAAGCTTTGCCCGCATCGTCAACTACGTCGTTTAGGCAGGGGCGATCGCTCCATCGTCATCTAACCACCCAATGCAGGAATGGGGGTTGGCTATCGTCATCCCCCATTCCTGTATCGTCCAGCCCGTAAGCCTAGGGGCAACTAACCCCGGCCAGATTGGATCCACTACCCACAAAACCGGTGGAAATCCACCCTTCATAGGGAGCTGTGATGTAAATCCAGGTACGCCGTCCTTCGGGAGTCACGGTTGTACGGGCCATGTCCGTGAACTGAAAATCCTGCGCGCCTGTGGGAATGGTTGCCACATAGGTGCGCTCAGAAATCACCGGCTGATTGCGGACAATGAGGCCCAAGGGGGGCACCACTTGGCAACGAGTGCTTCCAGGCGCAGGAGCAGGAGCAGTTGCGGACGGAGTTGGTGTAGGGGTGGGAAAAGTTGCCGCGGGTTCCGTGTAGCTAAAGCCTGGCGGACAAGGCGTGCTGTCATCCCCAATCAGAAATTGTGTATCAACCCAGCCAACGTGGGGTTCAAGGATTTGGATCCAGCCCTCGCCGCGCCCGTTGCCTAGCATCATCACACCCTCGGCTGGAATGGTACCAACCACGGTGCTGATGGTATTAGGCTGTTCATACACGGCAATTTGCGCCACGGTGGTGCGGCAGGTGCCCACCCGTTGAGCGATCGCCCCCGCAGCTTCCCCAGACGACAAGGTTGGCTTATGGAGAGTTCTATCTGCCGCCTGTCCTGTCCCAACATTGCCAATCGTCGCTAGGGCTAGCCCCAAAGCGATCGCGTATCCCATTCGTTTCATGGTTATAAACCTCACTCGTTAGCAGATCCTGTTACGGACATTTGCACTATACCTGTGGGTATCATCCCCCATGCTGGCGAACCCTGCACCGGATTAGACGATCCCCTAGGTGAAGTCTGACCAACTGTAGCTAGATTATCTATTGGTAACCAGCGATTGGATCATCTGGCTGCATCTTCTGAGCCCTTTTTGGGTTAGGAAGTTCCCATAGTACAGCCTGGAAACCGACTGCCCACGGGCCATTGGGTCATTTCAAGGATAAGATGCCGGTGTTAGCAGATCCGGGCGATCGCCTCCGATAATGGCCAACCTGGGGTCAAGCATGGGGTTCAACCTGAGGTCAAAACAATCCTGAAGTTGGCAAAGAATCCTGGACGAGTAGAACAGAGGGCGATCGCACTGGAACGTTTATCTGGAAGGTTTATTCAACACCCTGTTGACCATACCCTACGGCTTCTCTGGTAAGGATCCCAAGGATTGACTGCATCCAAAGATAGCTGGAAGGAAGATTCGAGCATAATAGGAAAGTAGCAGACGATAAACCCTCTGCACCGGTGTGTCATCTTAAAGGGGCTGGGTTTCCCGATCCCTTCTCTTTCGCTGAGCACGTGGCTAACTCAGGAGTAGGCAGTTGTATGGTTCAGGTTGAACATCTAAAGCCCAGACTCATGGTGGTAGACGATGAAACCGACAATTTAGCTTTGTTGTATCGCACCTTTCGGCGAGACTTTGAGGTATTTAAGGCAGAGAGCGCCTTTGAAGCCATGGACGTGTTAGATCGCGAAGGGGAGATGGCCATCATCATCTCTGACCAACAAATGCCTAGGCTTTCGGGCATTGAGTTTTTGAGCCGAACGGTGGACTTGTTTCCCGATACCATCCGCATCGTCTTAACAGGCTACACCGATGCTCAGGATCTCGTTGATGCCATCAACAGCGGTAAGGTCTTCAAATACATCACCAAGCCATGGGATGCAGCAGAACTAAGAGCCGTGGTCAACCAGGCTGCAGAAACCTACAGCGCCATCAAGCAGCGCACCTGCGACTTGACCCGGGCCCTGCGGCGCGAGTCGCTGTTCAATGCCGTGACCAGCGCTATTCGTGAGTCCTTGGACTACGACAGCATGTTGCGCACCATTGTGGAAACCATTGGCAAAACCTTTGGGGCAGATGCCTGCATGTTATATCCCGTGGAACAGGTGGAGTTTGGGGAGGCGGCAGCGGTGAATCTACCCCTAGCCACCAAGGCTGAGGCAGATTTCGTGCTGGCCAATAGCACCCGCTGGGTCAACGCCGACTCGCCCAGCGATCGCCCCTCCCTCCCTCCAGTCGATGCTCAGGTATTGATGGGCAGTGTCAGCGATCGCTCCGTGAAGATTGCCCAAACCCAGCAGCAGCAGCCCTATGTCCAGCTTGTCATTCCCCTCACCTGTAAGCAAGAAATACCGGCGGTGCTGGTGCTCTACAAGCAAACCACCAGCGCCTCTTGGCTAAAAGACGATATCGAGCTGGTGAAGGGCGTTGCCGAACAGGCTGCCCTGGCCATTTCCCAAGCCAAGCTCTATCAACGCATCCAAAAGCAAAGCGAACAAATGCAGGGAGAATTGGCCGTAGCCCGGCAGATTCAAGGCAACCTGCTGCGCCAAAGCCTGCCCGACATCGACAATGTCAAAATTCAGGCCTACTGCTACCCGGCCCGCGAGGTAGGAGGCGACTTTTTTGAAGTCTACCTACATCCCCAGGGAGACATCTGGTTAGCGGTGGGTGACGTATCTGGTAAAGGAGTGCCCGCTGCCTTGTTTATGGCCAGCGCCCTATCGGTGTTGCGCCGAGAGCTGGCCCAGGAAGCACCGCCGCCCCCCAATATCGTCATGCAAAACCTCAACAGTAGCTTGCTTGACAACCTCGTCAGCAGCAATTGCTTTATTACCATGGTGCTAGCTAGTTTTTCCCCCGATACCAAACGCTTGGTCTATGCCAATGCAGGGCATATCTATCCCTTGGTGTGGTCGTCCTATCACCGGGAGGATAACGGTGAGAAAACCGGCAACCCGGCCCTCGAACCCACCTACCTCAAACAGCGCGGTGTTCCTCTCGGCATCTTGCCGCTATGGACAGCGGCAGCGGGTGAACTGCAGCTACAGTCTGGAGATGTGCTTCTCTTGGCTAGCGACGGCGTCACAGAAGCCAGCATCGCCAATGTGGAGCCCGGCAGCGGCCATGCCCCCACCAGCCGTTCTATGCTGCGGCAGGCGGGGCTATGGCAACTGTTGATTCAAGACCATAGCAGCCTCGACCTAACCCATATCCTGTCTCGGATTCAAGCTCATAGCGAGACCCAAGAAGATGATCAAACCATGCTCTCCCTGGAGGTGTTGTAGCTGATGAGAACTGAGCTGCATATCCCTAGTGACTTACGATTTTTGAATATTGTGGAAAGCTGGTTGCTAGGCGCACTGGAGGTGGAGCTAGGCGATCGCGTAGATTGGCCGCGCCAGTCTAATCGCCTACGCCTCGTATTGGTGGAGGCTTACTCCAATGTGGTACGCCATGCCCACAAAAACCAGCCCAATTTACCGGTGTTGATCCGATTGGAGCTGAAGGGACAAGATATTTCCATGGAAATCTGGGATCATGGACAAGGCTTCGACCTATCCACCTATCTACCTCCTATGCCGGAGGAAAAACAAGATGGGGGCTACGGTTGGCTGATTTTGAACCGCCTAATGGATCGGGTGGAGTATCGCCTGCAGGTGAATGGACGCAACTGTTTATCCCTGGAGGCAACGCTGCCCACTGGCGAGTCTGAAAGCCCAAGCTGATGCCCACGTGATACTTAGATTGCATCCCCATGACTCTTACCATTTCTCTGCAGGCTGAGCATATCCATACCCTCAACCTTTCACCCGCCACGAAGGTGTTGTCTACCCTCAAGGTTCAAGAGGCGATCGCTCAAGCTGGGCAAGCAATTCAGTTTGAACTAGACTATCCCCGCGAACCCGACGACCCCCGCGAACTCTCCGAAATTCCTGAGGTACGCCTGTGGTTTCTGCGACTCGATGCCGAATATCCTTGGCTACCCTTTTGGCTAGATTGGGGCACGGAACTGAGCCGCTATACTGCCATGCTGGTGCCCCATCAATTCAGCCGCACGGAGGGCATTCAGTACAACCCTGAGGCGCTGGAGCTGTTTGTTATGGGCAAGACCTTCACTCTGCTGCACTGGCTGCAGCAAAACGGTATCGATGGACGCACCAAAATTA
>DATNRH010000291.1 GCA_036703605.1 Candidatus Obscuribacterales bacterium
TCCCTAGCATTCGGTTCTTAGCTTTCCCTAGCATTCGGTTCTTAGCTTTCCCTAGCATTCGGTTCTTAGCTTTCCCTAGCATTTGGCTCTTCCAATTAGCAAAGATTGCGAGTAGTAATATTGAGAGCGTACCCCATACCCAGCTATGCCCAGGGTCGCCGTAGCAATATCTGGGGTCGTCACGCTAACCGCAACCTAAGCAGCCCCTCCCCCTCTCGGGGCATGAAACCTCGGAAGACAACTGGCAGCAGTTTATGTATTCTCGTAGGGTATGCAACTCTAGTTGAGCGTGCGAACAAGATTGACGGTAGGCCGGGCCTCGCCGTTGAGCATGCCACCGACCTGGTAAAAGAGGCCATTGGCGCGGATGCAAGCAGCGAACGCTGTGTCCCAGGATGAATCTGTAGCTTCACCGGCCCAATTACTGCACGAAAACCAGGCATCGCGCTCCTGTTGGGTGCAAGTTCCGACATCGGCATCAGAGCAGCACATGCCAGGATTGGGAATGAGGCGGCCTTCTTGGTGCAGAGATTGTGGGAGGAGTAGTGTTGAGGTATCGGGCTTTCCCGGAAAGCGGTAGGCACCATCGATGCCGCCAATTTGATGGATAAGGCCGAAGGCCTGGAACATGCAATAGCCGTAGTTCTGTGCGGAGGGATCCTCAGACCATTGGAAGGTCGTCACAGAACCGCCCGGAGTTGGGTTGACGCAGTTCTGGCCACCAGTGCTTCCGGTCCAGTCCGCCATCGAAATGCACTCGGCTTGAGCGGCACGATAGCCACAGCCACCCCAGCGAGGATCACTGCAGCATTGCGTTGATGTGGTGCCAGGAACCTCACAGTTGGGGCAAGTCTGAGTTTCGCATTCAAACAGATTGTTCGGAGCGTATTGGGCAGGGTGAGTGCTTGTGCCAGTTTCATCGATCTCAGCCGCGAGCCAGCGATTGGTGATTCCCTTATTTCCTTGCAGCTCGTTGGCATAACCCGGTCCAAGGACGTGAATCGAATCGGTAAAGCCAACGCCTGGAAGGTCCTTGAAGACCAAACGCTCGCCCATCGCGAGATGGCGCGGCTTCATAACCGGACCAATGACGGTGTCGACTTGTGAGCTGGAGAAGGAGAAGCCACTAAGATCTACCCAACCGGGGGGATTGTCCAATGCTGTACAAATGCCCAGTTCTAGGCAATCCCGAGATGAGACGACGGCAGTGTTCTGAAATTCGCGAACTTTGGTATTAATATCGTCAGG
>DATNRH010000292.1 GCA_036703605.1 Candidatus Obscuribacterales bacterium
AAGACCAGGCCACGGTAATGGCAGTCGACCGGATACATGTTGGAGAGAAAGTAATGGTCTCCACGGAATCCGGCAATGGTGACGTCATCCGCTTCCATGGCCCGCTCCTCTTGTTAATTGGATTAATTATAGCAAAAAAAGGGAGCGAAAGCCCCCTTTTCTGCACCAGATATCTACTCGCGATGACGCTTCTGCCGACCACATTGGGTACATCCAAAGACTCGCGTGGTGAACAGCACGCCATCATGGCAGTGGCTGTAGCTCCATTGATGCGAGCATCGCTTCTGCGTGAGCCTCTTCAGCATGACCTCCCTCCTTTTCCTGAGGATCAGTCCTGCTTCTCGGTGGGCAGCCAGGCCAGATCCTCTTCCGTGGCCTCCTGGGGGGCACTCACCTGATCGGCATCCAGGACACCTGCTTCGACTAGTGCCAGCTCTTCCTCGTAGTGTGCCTGATCTTCTGGACTCATTTGGATCTCACTCATTGTCGTTCTCCTTGGGTTACATGCTCATGCCTGGGGATTCCTCAGGCTCTGGCACGGGTTGCTGCTTTGCTTTGGATGGATTCATGCGCTCAAAGTTCTTGACCTTAGCCTCAAGGCGCTGCTCTGGCGTGAATTCGCCGTTTTTCAAGGTGTCTATTGATTTTGCCACGCTGGTGAGCAGCGTCCTGACCACTTTATCATTCTCGCCAAGGTTATCCTCTACACGATTTATCTGCTCCATGAAATCAAACTTACTACCCCAACCCTTACTGTACACCATCGCATTATCATAATAATCACTGAACATGGCCTTGATGTCGGGTCTTGATGACAACGCGTGCTCCAATTCTCTCTCAAGCTCTTTCACCATGAAGACCGCTGTAGATTCCGCAACAATTTCTTCGATGGCGTATTCCAGATCATTCCGGCTGGATGGATTCCTTCCCGCAAGATGCTTGGTGGAGTGCGCCAACTCATGCATTGTCACAGCATACCTCGCCACAGGGTTGATAAACT
>DATNRH010000293.1 GCA_036703605.1 Candidatus Obscuribacterales bacterium
CAGATGAGCAACTCCCAGCGAGTGATCGTAACGCTTGTATCCAGACTGGGGAAACACTAGGTCTGAGGCACCTAACTGGCGGACGGACTTGAGTCTTTGATAGGGTCGAGACTCGCTGACTACAAAAGCAGTATCTGACAGTGCCACATAACCATACACGGCGTCACGAATGATGCGCATGGTGGCTGTTTGGGTATTGTTGTTCTTGGTGTTCTTGTTATGGGTTAGCAAAGTGTATTATCTAACGTCGTTTCAACGTTCTTACGAACCAAATTTAGCCAACGAGTCTGCAGATCGATCACCGCGGTATTCTGCCACCTTCTCACCACCCTCGAATCTCAGGATGGTGGGGAAGCCGTTGATACCCAACGCCTTGCACAGATCACCTGCCTGTGCATATTCTACCTGCAAGAATGGCAGACGAGCCAAGGTGGCTGCTTCTGCAAAGTTGGGTTTCAAAGCAGTGCAATGTCCACAGCCCTCAGCCACAAAGGCCACTACTGTAGGTTGTCCCTGATCTTTGACATGTCTCTGAAATCCATTCTGGTCTACCTCCTGCACTCCCTTCTGTGAAGCGTGAGCAGAAGCGTAGGAAGGGGGGCGAAAGTCCTTGTAGTCTCCACGAGCGTAGGTGCCGCCATACTTCTTGTCATGCTGGTAATCACTGCCTTGATACCTCTGTCCCAATTGGGCCTGGGCGTCAGCAGGGATGTGACTGTTACCGGCGTAAGAAGTGTACTTTTGACCCGGGGAGTAGGGTTGCGGTACAGGCTCCTGTTGTTGCTGTTGTTGCTGACGTTGTTGGTGGTGCTGATGTTGGTGGTGGTGGTGTTGGTGTTGAGGGTGTTGGGCGGGATAGGTTGGCATGTGTCGAGGAAACGCTCTCACCGCCTGTTCTGGTTTGGAGGCTGGAGGCGAAGGTGGCTGTGGGGGCGGTGGGGGCGACTTGCTCCTGCGAGACCAGACCACAACTGCGGCCACCCCCACGGCCACCCCCAATGCAGCCAGCCATGGTTTGTTCTTTTCTTCCGACTTGGGCTTGCTGGGTACAAATGGGGC
>DATNRH010000294.1 GCA_036703605.1 Candidatus Obscuribacterales bacterium
GTGCTGACTATCGAGTGTGTGATAGTCGAGTCGTTTGCTATGCTGCGCGGTTTCTTGGATCGCCGTTGAAGGAAAAAATTTCTGGCTCAGATTTGTTTCCGGCGTTTTACAAACACCATAAAGATCATCCTGATGTGACGATCTTTCTCCTCGGAGCCCGAGAAGGCATTGCTGACCAGGCTCGCCAACAGATTAATGCCGATGTCGGTCGTGAAATGGTGGTTGGAACCTACTCTCCTCCGTTTGGATTTGAGAAGGATGACGCGGAATGCCAACGCATTATGGAGCGAGTCAACGAGTCGGGGGCAACGGTCTTAGCGGTTGGTTTGGGAGCCCCTAAGCAAGAGAAATTTATTGTCAAGCACAAAGACTCGATGCCGGGAGTCAAGATTTTTTTGGCGATTGGAGCCACGATTGACTTTGAAGCCGGAACCCTAGCCCGTGCCCCTCGCTGGATGAGTGAGCTGGGCTTAGAGTGGGCGTATCGTCTAATGAAGGAACCCAAGCGTCTCTGGAAACGCTATTTGTTGGATGATCCGACGTTTATTTGGCTTGTGATTCAGCAGAAGCTCAATCGCTATCATTGTCCATGGCGATCGCCTTCATCTGACTTCAATGTGGCCATATCTCGTGGGAAGTCGTAGGGCTTTATGCTGGATTGACTCGGGTGAACATCTGAGCCTATCGGATATTTGTATGGTTGTATTCGCTAGGTCTGGTTGGTTGTTTTGCGGTTAGGAGCTGCTGTGAGCTGTGGATGTATTAACGAATGCGTTGTTCATTGTGCTGGTGCTAGTGCCGGGTATTCCTATGGCTGTGTTTAGCCTGGAGTGCATTGCGGCAGTGGCTTTTGGCTCATTTCGTCAGACGGTGTTGGGTGCGGCTGAGCGCCCTCGGGTTGCTATATTGATTCCTGCTCACAATGAAGCACTCGGGATTGGTGCCACGCTGACAGACTTGATACCCCAGCTAGAGACGGGCGATCGCCTGATTGTCGTTGCTGACAATTGTGACGACGAGACGGCTACTGTTGCTCGTTCCCAGGGGGCAACGGTGCTTGAGCGATTCAACGCAGATCAGCGAGGCAA